>LJTS01000217.1 GCA_001304425.1 Betaproteobacteria bacterium SG8_40 | reverse complement strand
TGCCGCTGCCCTTGCCAGCGGCATGATCCCGATCGCTGACGGCTCGGATCTTGGCGGTTCGTTGCGTAATCCGGCGAGCTTCTGCAATGTGGCCGGTTTCCGTCCCTCTGCCGGGCGGGTCCCGTCGTGGCCTTCGCTCACGGGCTGGTTCCCGCTTGCCGTGGTCGGGCCGATGGCGCGTACGGTTTCCGACGTGGCGCTGATGATGTCGGCGATAGCCGGCCCCGACCCGCGGTCGCCGATTTCGATCGAGCAGCCCGCATCGCTGTTTTCCCAACCGCTCGAACGCGACTGCAAGGGATTGCGGATTGCCTGGAGCGCCAGTCTTGGCGGCTTGCCGGTCGAACCGGAAGTGTTGCGCGTTCTCGAATCGCATCGCAGCGTGTTCGAACAGCTCGGATGCGTTGTCGAAGAGGCCGATCCGGACCTGAGCGACGCGGACGAGGTTTTTCAGGTGATGCGCGCATGGAATTTCGAACTCTCCTACGGCGAATTGCTCCAGACCGCGGGCGAACAAATGAAGGACACCGTTGTCTGGAACATAGAAGAAGGCATGCGGCTGTCGGGCCCGCAATTGGGCGCGGCAGAGCGCAAGCGCACCGCGTTGTTTCACCGCATGCGTGAATTCATGGACAATTACGACTTTCTGGCCGCACCGGTCGTGCAGGTGCTTCCGTTCGACGTAGACGTGCCTTACGTCACCGAGATCAACGGTGAGCAAATGACGACCTACGTCGACTGGATGAAGTCGTGTTACTGGATCAGCGTCACCGGCCAACCGGCCCTGTCCGTTCCTTGCGGCTTCTCCGCCAATGGATTGCCGGTCGGGATCCAGATTATCGGGCGTTACCGTGATGACTTTGGCGTCCTGCAAATGGGCCACGCGTTCGAACAGGCAACCGGTTACTGGAAACGGCGGCCGGAACTTTAACTACAGCTGACACCAAGAGAAACTGAAGATCATGAAAAAGGGATTCATACTGACCACCTGTTGCGCCATTCTCGTTTTCGCCGGGGCCGTCCCGGCAATGGCGCAGAATCAGGCGCGTAGCGAGCGTGTTTATATCCAGGATCTCGAGGGAATCTGGATGCACGACGCTTATATCGACGCGCTGAAGAAATCGCGCATGCCTCACAACGTGGCAAAGAAAGTCAAGCCAATGGTCATTGCCGTCAGGCGTGAGGGGCGAGCATACCCGTTCCTCTCGACCGATTTCGAGAAGGCCGCGCTCATGTATGTTCTCGATGTCGAGCCGGATAACAAGCCCGATTCATATCGCCTGGTCCTGGCCAAAAAGAACGAGCCGACTTCGAGCAGCGAGGTTGAATTCCTCTGGTTCAAGGGCAAGCGGGACACCGATCGCAAGTTTCGCGAACTGGCCTTCAAGGACCCGTTCGTCATGGAAGGAAAGTGGGCCAATTACAGACATGTCGGCATGGAGCTCGGTCCGGTTGTGAACGGTATCGTTCTTGCTGGCAGTTACAAGGACAAGGGCGGGAAGGAATGGACGTTCACGGAAACCGGCCAGGCCAGCTTTCCGGACAAGTCTTTCTATTTCGAACTCTCGATTAACGACAAGACGGCAGGTTGTGAGTATTTCGAGGCCGAAGACCTGACCTCGGAGGATGGAAAGAGCTACTACGGATACGCGTGGAAAGCGGGCAAACTGCAACTGTTCCGCGCGTCGATCAGCAAGGACCGCGTGCGCTGCGAAACTAAACCGTTTGCCGAACTGACGCCTTCGTAGGCCTTCCTGTCGATTTGCCGCCGCGGTGCCCATGCGCACCGCGGCGATGCTACCGGGCACGACAACGTGAACAGGCATAACCGCCGGTTCGTTTTTTGGAAGTAAGAAAGCCTCGTCAGGCAATCCCGGCACAAGCTGACGGGCACAACACTACGCAGTTCCGACGTTCCATGGCAGAAGACCGGACCGACAACAGGCAAAAGCGCGTCGACAGCGTCCAGGACACTGCGGCGGAAGTGCGTGCGATCCTGCAAAAGCACCAACTCGTCGAGGGCCTGGTTCAGAAGCAGGACATGCCGCGCCAGGAGCTGGTTGAAGGCCTGGTGCACAAGCAGAACATTGCCGAGCTGAAGCACAAGCTCGACACACTGCACCCGGCCGACATCGCCGCGATACTCGAGCAGTTGCCGCTCGACGAGCGGATGAGCGTCTGGAACATGGTCAAGGCCGAGCTCGACGGCGAGATTCTCCTCGAGGTGTCCGACGCCGTTCGCGAAACCCTGATCGCGGACATGGACCCGGAAGAGTTGGTGGCGGCAACCGGACAACTCGACACCGACGAGATTGCCGACCTTGCTCCGGACCTGCCCGACGAGGTCATTGCCGACGTATTCCGTTCGCTCTCGGTCGAAGAGCGCGAGCAACTGCGCGCGGCGCTGTCCTATCCCGAGGACACGGTTGGCGCGTTGATGGATTTCGAGATGGTGACAGTTCGCGAGGATGTCACCCTCGAAGTGGTGTTGCGTTATCTGCGGCGCATGGAAGAGCTGCCGGAGAATACCGACCAGTTGTTCGTAGTCGACCGGCACGAATCGCTGCGCGGTGTGCTGCCCATCAGTCAACTGGTCGTAGCCGCCCCCGAGCGCCTGGTCTCGGATGTCATGACAACGGACTTCGTGTCGTTTCAACCCGATAACAAGGCCGACGATGCCGCTCAGGCGGTCGAACGCTACGATCTCGTGTCCGCCCCGGTTGTAGACGTCCGCAACCGGATAGTCGGGCGGGTCACCGTGACCGATATCGTCGATTACATCAGGGAAGACACCGAGAATGAAATCCTCGGCAAGGTCGGCCTGCGCGACGAGGATCTGTTTTCCTCGGTGTGGAAGAGTGCCAGGAACCGCTGGCTGTGGCTGGCGATCAACTTGTGCACGGCATTTTTCGCCTCGCGCGTCATCGGTCTCTTCGAAGGTTCAATCGAGAAACTCGTTGCGCTCGCCGCGCTCATGCCGATCGTTGCCGCCATTGCCGGCAACTCGGGAAACCAGACCGTCGCTCTCATTGTGCGTGCGCTGGCATTCGGGGAAATCAACCGGGCCAACGCCAAGAGACTGCTGGCCAAAGAGCTATCGGTCGCTTTCCTCAACGGGCTGATGTGGGGCGGCGTTGCCGGTGCCTTCGCCTGGCTGCTGTACGGCAGTATCGGACTGGGCCTGGTAATGGTCGGGGCAATGATGCTCAACCTTCTCGTTGGAGCCGCCGTCGGGATGTTCGTGCCGTTGATGCTGCAAAAGATGAACCGCGATCCAGCCATTGGTTCGTCTGTATTGCTCACCTTCAGTACCGACAGCATGGGTTTCCTGATCTTTCTCGGCCTCGCCACCCTGTTTCTGGTCTGAGGGCGCTGGTCCAGCGGGCGGCGCCGGCGTGTACGGGCCAACCGCCGGCTGTCCCGCTGTTGTGGGCAGGGCGCGTTAAGCGCATTCTGTCCACGAATATGAAACTCGCTTCCGGTATCTGTATGAATTAACCTGTCAGCCGCGCGTTCCGGAACCCGGCGCGGTCATGTTTGCTGGGTGGGGCAAGGGGAGGCTGCCGGAAGTTGCCCAACGCAAGTGGTCCCGGTTCCTTGTATTCAAGGACAATCCCGTCAAACAGCAGTCAGATTGCGGAATGACCCAGGACAAGCTCGACGAAGAGAAATACCTCCCGTATCTGCGCTACGCCGCGATTGGCGACGTATGGCGCGTGACGTGGTTTGCGGTATTGGTCTGGCTCGCGCTGAGCGGGATCGGCTTCGGTTTCGGTTACCTGCTGCCGTATGTCAGCAATGCGCTTAGTAGTGAAAGCCACTGGGAGTTCTTGAAATTCCTGCCGAAGTGGCTCTGGATCACCAGCGTCCTCGGTGCCATGATCTGGTTTTCGAGGGGCCGCACCATTCACTTCAAGGTGCCGAAAGTCGGATTTTCGATCTGGCTGTTCCTGGTGCTCGGCTTCGGTGCGTTCTTCTACGTCACCGAGAACGGGCCGGCCTGGTTGGTGTTTCCCCTGTTTTTTGCGATTCTGTTGATCAACGTCTCCTTGCAGATGATCAACGAGGATGGCGAAAGGAACTATCGGCAATCGAGAGGCCGCTAGCGGGTCTCGTCCAAAAGAATGCGTCAGCGCCGGTGAATGGCGCCGAACGGGAGTTGTAATGAAAAAGATCTTGGTGCGGTCGGCCACACACTTGCTCGCGGGAGCAATCGGGTTCGCCGCGGGCATTTACCTCTTGCCGATATTGATTGCCCCGCCCGCACCGGCAGACGCCGAGATCGAGGCGATCGCGCGATACGCGGTATTCACCGGCACTTTCAAGCGCGATTTGCAGGACAGCGATCCCTTGCACTGGGGCGAAGGCAAAGTGACGGTTGGACCTCAGGCTGTCACGCTTCAAGGAAAACTGGCGCCCGGTCCGGACTACAAACTCTATCTGTCGCCGGAGTTCGTCGAGACGGAGCAGGATTTCATCCGGCTGAAGGAACGAATGATACGTGTCGGGGATGTAAAAACCTTCGAGAACTTCGTGGTGGAACTGCCCGGCACGATTGACCCCGCCAACTACAACACCGTCATTGTCTGGTGCGAATCCTTCGCCCAGTTCATCACCGCTGCAAAATACCGGTAACGACGCCGCGCTTCGCGTCGCGGCAACCTGTCGGGCGTCCCGATCGGGGCTTTGGCGGTTTGCCTGCCCGTGCCATGTAGCGAAAGCAGTTGCTGCGCCCCAAAAAAAAGCGAGGAGACCATCGGACAGTGTTTGCTGCCCGACAGCCTCCTCGCACGGTTGATCGAATCAACCGCCAGGGGGAGGAACTCAGTTGTGCGTGACCGAGGTCAGATCGCCGAAGCGGTAGTTGCCGGCCGACTTCGCGAAAGGCTTCGATTCGCTACGCGGGTTCACCGCGTTGCGGTCGCTCCAGCGCGGCTCGGAGATCTGGCCGACTTGCTGTTCCTGACCGGCTTTGGCGCCGTGGGTCACGTTTGACAGATCGCTCACGGCGGCGAAGGCGTTCATGGAAAGACCGAGCAGGGCGGCGGCGATGGTGGTTTTGATGATCATGGTTGTTTCTCCTTAAAAGTCAGTAATGGGTGAGTAGTCATCTCGCGTAAATGTTTAACCGTGCGAGTGATTACAGATTACCGACGGCGAACTTTCAAAGCTGCGAAGCGTGGCGCAGCAAAAAAGTGCGGTAATACCGCCAATCGGACGGGATGCAGGAGACCGGCGCCCGGCTATGGCTACGCTACAAAGCGTGCGTAGCAGATATCCGTGAGAGAGCACCGGGTTCCTCTTTGCTCACTCGCGCACTCCGTGTTAAACAAGAACATAGCGTTTGCTAACGTGCGCTCACGAACGCACTAAAACAACTAACCGCTACGAGAGGGAGAGAAAAATGTTCAGGAAGATCATGGTGCCGGTGGACCTGGCGCATCTTCCGAGTTTGCAGAAAGCGCTCGATGTGGCTGCCGGCCTGGCGCGTGAATATGGCGC
>LJTS01000216.1 GCA_001304425.1 Betaproteobacteria bacterium SG8_40 | reverse complement strand
GGTCAACACCCTCACGATCGTGCCGCCCCAGCTTCGCCATTCTCCACCCGGCGTCCATGCCGGCTTCATTGGGTGTTCGAGCCGCGGACCTTCGAGTTGTAAAACCTCGATATCGGTAATCTTCATCGTACTTCGCCTTTGTCATATTGCGCCGATTGCCGGATTCACGGATAGTCGCCTGAAATGCCGCATGCCGCAATGCGGCCATGCGCGGCCATGCGGAGTTTCTCCTGCGTGCGGTTTTCGATTGGGACAATACGATGAGTCGGAGTGACCTGGATCAGGCAATAGCGTTTGCCGTGGCGCACGAGACGGCCTGGAGCAGGGATACCAGCGGACCGTGGGGAATTCATCTGGAAGACCCTCCGCCGTGGAACCGGTTGCTGGGGCCGGTTCACGCGCGCGGTCCCGTGTCCGGCACGATTGTCGTCCGTGGCGAAACCGTGTTGTCGTGGGGCGAGCCGGCGCGGGCCGACCTGACGTTCAGCGTGGCGAAAACCTATCTGGCACTGCTGGCGGGCATTGCCCATGATCGAGGATTGCTTCCCGACGTAAACGAGCCGGTTTGCGAGCGTGTGCCGGGGATCGGATTCGACGAAGGCAGGAACGCCAGGGTGACATGGGAGCATTTGCTGCAGCAAACCAGCGAGTGGGAGGGTGAGTGCTTTGGCTTGCCCGATCAGGTTGACCGCTACCGGGTGCTGCCGTTTCAGGGCAGCGCTGCAGCGGGCAGGAAAGGCGAACCGCGACCGCTGAAGTCTCCCGGTACGTTCTGGGAATACAACGACGTGCGTATCAACCAGTTCTCTCTGGCGCTGATGCATCTGTTTGGCCAGCCGCTCCCCGAGGTGTTTGCGCAAGCCATCATGGAGCCGGTCGGTGCGAGCCGCGACTGGCGCTGGGAAGGCTACGACAACGCCTGGGTTGAACTCAATGGCCGGCGCGTGCAATCGGTGCCCGGTGGCAGCCACTGGGGCGGTGGTGTCTCGATCAACAGCTTTGACCAGGCGCTGGTTGGCCAGTTACTGCTGAACGAAGGCAGGGCGGGCGGCAAGCAGGTGGTCTCCGCCGGCTGGATCGCGCGCATGTGCAGGCCATGCGCGATTGCACCGTTCTACGGATACCTCGTCTGGCGTAACCACCAGCGGCGAATGTTTTCCTCAGTACCGGAAAGCAGTCTGTTTGCGATTGGCGCCGGTGGGTCGTTTACCTGGGTCGAACCCGAACGGCAGATGGTGCTGGTCGTGCGCTGGCTGGATGCGGCATTTGCGGACGCCTTCTTCCAGCGGATTCTCGCTGCCCTCGACGGATGATGCGCGCATTGAGTGCTGCAGGAACGAAAAGGGCCGGCGAAGACGCCGGCCCCTCGTGATTCTGCGACTGCCCGATGCGCGCAACCGGCAGCTTGACAGCGAATCAGTAGGCGGTCATTGCCTTGACTTGTTCCAGTCCGGTCTTGTAGACGCCATTGATGAATGCGATCACGTCTTCGTCCGTCATCTCGCCGTTGGAGTTGTTCTGGTAGGCACTGATCCAGGTAATGTCGACGACTCCAGGCTCGAGCTGTGTGACCGTCAATGTTGACTCGTAACTCTTGACCGGAAGCGGGGCCGGGTCGATGACCTGATAGGTATACGTGCGCTCCTGCGCGTCCCACGCAATCAGCACTTCATCGAAGCTTGGGCCATCCTTGATGGTCAGGGTGCGAACCGCGCCTACCTCGTTGTTACCGCCGGATTTGTAGTCGGCTGCCGAGAATACCGGAAGCCAGTTCTCCAGGCCGTCAAAATCCTTGACCACTTCCCATACGCTCGACGCCGTCGAGTTGATCCGCATCGAAGCGTAGGAATTCAGGGTGTTTTCGGCCTGAGCCGCCATACGTCGCACAGATTCTTCCCCCGAAATTGCGGGACTGCGGGAACGCCAGCCTGAGGCGGCCGTATCGGCACGCCGGCTATTTTACACGGCTCGGCCGCCGGCCCAAGCGCAGCCCTCGCCGGCCGTCGGGGGCGTGCCCGCGAATGCGGCGCTAATTCCCGACGCGATAGACCTGGAAGGGGCTGAAGGACTGGTTCACCGGCATCAATTCGATGCGATTGATGTTCATGTGGGCCGGCAGGCTGGCAATCCAGAGCAAGGTATCGGCGATATCCTCGCCCGTCATCGGGTTTGCGCCCTTGTAGAGCTTGTCGGAGGCTTCCTGATTGCCTTTTGTGCGAACCAGTGTGAATTCCGTCTCGGCCATGCCGGGTTCCACGCTGGTCACGCGGACGCCGGTGCCGTGGAGATCGGAGCGCAGTCCCAGCGAAAACTGAACGACGAACGCTTTTGTTCCGCCGTAGACGTTACCGCCCGGATACGGATAGCTGGCCGCCACCGAGCTGATATTGATGATTGCGCCTTTGCGTTTGATCAGGCCGGGCAGCAATTTGTGCGTAAGCGTGATCAGGGCGCGCACATTGGTGTCGATCATGGTGTTCCATTGGTCGAGATCGGATTCCTGTGCGGGCGCCGTGCCGAGCGCGAGGCCCGCATTATTGATCAGCAGATCGACATTCTTGAACGGGGCCGGCAGCTTCGCCAGGGCATTGTCCATCGCGGCCGGATCGCAAATGTCGAAGGCAGCCGGGTGGACCTTGTCGGCACCGAGTTCGTTGACCAGTTCCTGCAGCCGTTCGGCGCGGCGCCCGGTTGCAATGACGCGCCAGCCGGAGTTGGCAAAGCGGTGAACCGACGCCTTCCCGAATCCGGAAGTGGCACCCGTAATCAATACTGTTTTCGACATTGTTGTTCCTCCTGTTTGAGTGTCTTCGTAAACAGCGCAGCTACACAGTCAACCGTTCGTCCAACAGTTCGATCCAGTGCCTCACCGGTAGTCCGGTTCCACCCTGAATGTGCGTCAGACAACCAATGTTGGCCGTGGCGATGGCGACCGGCTGGCCGGCCTCAAGCGCTGTTACCTTGTTTTTCAGCAAGCGCTTTGAAAGCGCTTCCTGAAGTATCGAGTACGTCCCTGCCGATCCGCAGCACAAGTGCGAGTCGGCCACGGTGGTCAGTTGGTAACCTGACATTTCCAGCAGTGCTTCGACCTTGCCGCGAATCTGCTGCCCGTGCTGCAGCGAACACGGCGAATGAAACGCAACGCGCGGTTTGCTTCCGCCATCGAACGCGGGTGTGGCGCCAAGCGCTTGCCCGAGGCTTTCTGTTTGCCCGGTGATGATTTCGCTGATGTCGCGCGAAAGTTCCGTGACGCGCTTTGCCTTGGCCGCGTAGGCGGGATCGTCGGCAAGCAGGTGGCCATACTCTGCCACCATGGTGCCGCAACCGCTGGCGGTCATCACGATGGCTTCGGCGCCTTCCTCGATGAACGGCCACCAGGCGTCGATGTTGCGCCGCATGTAATCCAGCGCTTCGTGTTGCCGGTTCAGGTGAAAGGTGACGGCGCCGCAGCAGGTGGCGGAGGGTGCCTTGACCAGAGAAATGCCGATTCGGTCCAGTACCCGCGCCGTTGCGGCATTGATGTCGGGCGCAAGCACGGGTTGCACGCAGCCGTCGAGGACGAGCATCTTGCGCGCGTGCCGGACGGACGGCCATTCCGTGTTGCGCGCGGCTGTCGCTGGAACCTTCGCGCGCAATGAGCCGGGCAGGAGTGGCCGGAACGCCTGGCCGAGCCTGAGCAGCGGTTTGAATACGGTCTGATTCGGGACAACCTTGTTCAGAAGAGCGCGCCTGGCGGCGTCTGCGGGTGCACGCTTGACGTGTCGTTCGACGATGCCGCGGCCGATGTCAACCAGCCGCCCGTAGCGCACGCCCGACGGGCATGTGGTTTCGCAGGACCGGCAGGTGAGGCAGCGATCCAGATGCAGTTGCGTTTTCCCGGTGACGGCGTTGCCTTCGAGCACTTCCTTGATCAGGTAGATCCGGCCGCGCGGGCTGTCCAGTTCGTCTCCAAGCAACTGGTAGGTAGGGCAAGTGGCGGTGCAAAAGCCACAATGCACGCAGGCGCGCAGGATATCGTTGGCTTCCTTGCCTTCGGGCGTGTTGCGAATCGACTCGGCGAGATTGGTTTTCATGTTGTCTGTTCGGGTAGGGCGGGGCGTTGACGCATGCCAGCCATTCTGTACGTGGAGATCATGCGCCGGTTCCGCTGCAGTGACCGGGAATCAAAACCCGTCATGCAGACGCCGGGGACCAAAAATACCTGCCGGGTCCATCGCCTGTTTGATTTTCCGTTGCAACGCCAGCATGCCGGGTTGCAAGCGCTGGATGGCGTCGGCTTCCCCGGCTCTGCGGAACAGGGTTGCATAGCCGCCGCAGTTGCGCGCACTGCCGTTGATCGTGTCGAGTTCGCCGTCACCCGAGATCCAGCGCAGGCTGCCGTTCCACTCGATCAGCGTGGGGCCGAGGTCCAGCGGCGCGGTTGTCGACTTGATCGATAGGCGCCATTGCGCCTGCGTTTCAGCGAAGAACGGATGCGTGTGCTCGCGAACCGACTGCCAGAACGGACCGCTATCGACTGGCTCGCCGCCCAGATGCTTTTGCGCGGCTGCTACTGCCGAGGCTGCCCCCGACAGCCGGATATACAGGCTTTTGTCCACGAAACACGTTGCCGAAAGCGGCAGCGGCTGCCCGGCGCACCGGTTCATTGTCTCGATGGCCTGCGTCTCGTTCATTTCCAGCCGGAGCGTTTGCTCGGTTTCGGGAATCGGCAACACCTTGACCGAGGCTTCGAGTATCAGGCCAAGCGTGCCAAAAGAACCCGTCAACAAGCGCGAAAGATCGTAGCCGGCGACGTTCTTCATCACCTGTCCGCCGAAGCGAAGATCTTCGCCGGCGCTGTTCAGCAGCCGTACTCCGAGAACGAAATCGCGCGCCGACCCCAGATAGGCGCGCCTGGGCCCGGAAAACCCCGCGGCTATGCAGCCGCCAAACGTAGCCTCGGTGCCAAAATGCGGCGGCTCGAAGGCCAGCATCTGGCCTTGCTCGGCAAGCGTTGCTTCGACGTCGCGCAGCGGCGTGCCCGCCCGCGCGGTAAATACCAGTTCGGTGGGTTCGTATTCGACGATACCGCTATACGCTCGCGTGTCGATGACATCGCCATCGAGCCGCACTGCGTAAAAGTCCTTTGAGCCGCCGCCACGAATGCGCAGTGCGCGCTTTTCAGCCTGCGCCGATGCAATGGTTTGCTGGAACTGCTGGATGATTTCTGACAATCTGGTTCACCAAACAAAAAGTCAGCTCCAGTGGGTAAACATCAACCACAGGGCGCCGGGAAGCCGATAGTAGGTAACAACCGTGGCGTCTCGGGAAAACCTGTCGCGTTGTTACCGCAACCGGAAAGCCGTAACTACAATTCGCCGCTTCGCTGCGCAGTTACCGATCATGCTGCGGCACCGCGTCCTTGTCGGCGGGGTTCTCATTCATTCGTTCAATCCGTGCCGCTACCTTGCCTGAACGCGTCGCTCAGAATCGCGGCAGGTCGGGAAATTTCTCCTCGCCCCGGTGCACGTGCATGGCACCGAACTCGGCGCAACGCTGAAGCGTCGGCACCGCCTTGCCCGGATTGAGCAGTCCGTGTTCGTCGAAAACGTGCTTGATGGCGTGGAAGGTGTTCAATTCGGCGGTCCGGAACTGGACACACATCTGATTGATCTTCTCGATGCCAACGCCATGCTCGCCGGTGATGGTGCCGCCGACCTCGACGCACAGTTCGAGAATCGCAGCGCCGTATTTCTCAGCGCGGTGGAGCTGATCCTCGTCATTGGCGTCGAACATGATCAGCGGGTGGAGGTTGCCGTCGCCGGCATGAAATACGTTGGCACACTGCAGATTGAAGGTTTCTTCGAGTTCGGAGATTCGCTTGAGCACCTTCGGAAGCTGCTTGCGCGGAATCGTTCCGTCCATGCAGAAGTAATCCGGCAGGATGCGCCCCACGGCGGGGAATGCCGACTTGCGTCCCGCCCAGAACTTGAGCCGTTCGGCTTCATTGCTTGAAACGCGCACCTGGGTTGCGCCCGCGGCTTTCAGCACTTCCGTCATGCGTGCGACTTCGCTGGCAACCTCTTCTTCCGTCCCGTCGGATTCGCACAGCAGGATCGCCGCGGCGTCGAGCGGGTAGCCGGCGCCGATGAATTGCTCGACCGCGCCGGTTGCCTTCTTGTCCATCATCTCAAGTCCCGCCGGGATGATGCGCGCCCCGATGATGTCGGCGACAGCCTGGCCCGCCTTGGCGACGTCGTCGAAAGCGGCAAGAACAACCTGCGCCTTGACCGGACTCGGCAGCAACTTGACGGTAATTTCGGTAACGACGCCGAGCAAGCCTTCGGACCCGGTGATCAGCGCGAGCAGGTCATAACCTGGCGAGTCGAGCCCGTCACTGCCGATTTCGAGCAATTCGCCGTCAATCGTGACGAAGCGCACCTTCATGATGTTGTTTACTGTCAGGCCGTATTTCAGGCAATGCACCCCGCCCGAGTTCTCGGCGACGTTGCCGCCGATCGAACAGGCAATCTGGCTCGATGGGTCAGGTGCGTAATACAAGCCGTGGGGTGCTGCCGCCTCCGAGATTGCCGCGTTGCGCACGCCCGGCTGCACGCGCGCCATGCGCGCCTGCGGATCGACCTCGAGGATACGCTTCAGTTTGGACAAACCGAGTAGCAGGCCGTGTTCGTACGGCAGGGCGCCCCCCGATAGCCCGGTTCCGGCGCCGCGGAACACAACCGGCACGCGCCCTTCGTGACAGATCTTCAGCACAGCGCGGATCTGTCCCTCGGTTTCCGGCAGCGCCACCGCGAGGGGTATTTGCCGGTAGGCGCTCAGCCCGTCGCACTCGAATGGCTTGAGCTCTTCGCGGTCGTGCAGCAGCGATTCCGTGGGCAGCACGGCGAGCAGGCGCTCCACCAGCTCCGCTTTGGAAATCAGCGGTTTGACCGTTTCGGCCGGGAAGTCGTCGGGTTTGCCCATGTTCGTCCTGTGGTTGTGCTGCGTCAGGTGCGTGCGCGTTGCGGCCCGATCACTGCGCGCCGATCAGTATTGCGCGGAAATCGTTGACATTGGTCATGGTCGGCCCGGTAATCACCAGATCGCCCAGGCTGCGGAAGAAGCTGTAGCCGTCATTATCGGCAAGCATGCTTTTCGCGTCCATCCCCAGTTCTCTCGCGCGCCGCAACGTATCAGGGCCGACAATCGCCCCGGCATTGTTTTCGGTGCCATCGATGCCGTCGGTGTCGCCTGCGAATGCCCAGACGCGCTCTGCGCCATCGAGCGCTATCCCCAGCGCCAGCAGGAACTCGGCGTTGCGCCCGCCGCGCCCGGAGCCACGCACGGTCACGGTTGTCTCGCCGCCGGACAGGAGAACGCAGGGCGCAGCTACCGGCTGGCCGTGACGCAGCACCTAGCGT
>LJTS01000215.1 GCA_001304425.1 Betaproteobacteria bacterium SG8_40 | reverse complement strand
TGCTGATGCAACGTAGCAATGCGGCGGACGAGATTATCCGCGAGCTGGAGGCCGAGCATGACCAGGGCGAGTCCATGCTGGCAATGCTGACGGTTGCCCTGAGTACCTGGGAAGCCGGACGCCCTGACGGCGCGAGCGGATTTGCTGCCGCCCTGAAACGATTCAGCGAGTTTTACTGGCGACACATGGACGCCGAAGAAAACCAGGTGTTGCCGATCGCCCAGAAAGAACTGACTGAGGAAGATTGGCGCCAGATCAGGGACACGTTCGCCACGCATGTCGACCCGTTGCTCGGCAAACGGCTGGGCGACGAGTTTGACGCACTGTTTTCCGAAATCGTGTTGATGGCGCCGGCGCCGATCGGTCTGGGCGAACGGCGCCGTTCCTGACGCCCGCTTTCGCCTGCGCAGCGGGGCGCGGGCAGATTGGCTTCAGGCCGTTCCCAACCACGCGCGCCGGTGCCTGGCGAATGCCTTATCGTCCGTAGCGCTGAGAAAACAGGTGTCACGCGGCGCGGCGCGGGCCTCGACCTCGAATTGAATCAACTCGTCGCGGCGAAACGCGTGGACGCGCAGGTTCTGCTCCGCTTTCCGGAGCGACAGCAGCTTTTCAAGGTTCTTTTCGTTGACCCGCAGATCGTCGATCGCGACGATGACGTCGCCGGCTGACAGGCCGGCGCGCTGCGCGCTGCCGCCGTCGAACACATGGCTGATCCTGACCCCGCCTGGCTCGGCCTGCGTCCGTATGCCAAGGTCTGCACGCCTGGCTGCGGGCGTAGCCCCAGCCGATGCCGGTTTGCCGCCACGATCGGCCATCGACTCCGCCTGGCGCCAGTTCATTTCGATGCCGACGTGCTTGAACAGCCGCGACAGGGGCAGATCGCCGACGCCGTGCACGGCGGATTCAAAGAACCGTCCGAGCCTGACGCCGCTTACCTGCTCCGCCACCTGTTCGACACCGTCTTCCGGGACGCCGATGCCGCTGCGTCCGTATCGCTTCCACAGTACGCGCATGACGTGATCAAGCGAACTTCGACCCCCGGTCTTCTGGCGTATGAGCAGGTCGAGGCATAAAGCGATCAGGCTGCCTTTGGTGTAATAACTGACGACGGCATTCGGGGCGTTCTCGTCCTGGCGGTAGAACTTGGTCCAGGCGTCGAAGCTCGATTCGGCGACCGATTGCTTCAGTCTGCCGCTGCCGCGCTGCACCTGGGTGATCGTCTTGCCAAGCCCTTCGAGATAGGCATCGCGCGATATGAGACCGGCGCGCACCAGCATCAGGTCGTCGTAGTAGGAGGTGATGCCTTCGAAGGCCCATAGCAAGCGCGTGTGGTTCTCGTGGTCGAGGTCATACGGCGTGAACGCCTCTGGTTTGATGCGCTTGACGTTCCAGGTGTGGAAATATTCGTGGGAGCACAAGCCGAGAAAAGTGCGATAGCGCTCATCGGGCACCGCGGTACCGTCTTGCGGCAGGTCGTCGCGGCTGCATATCAGCGACGTGGAGGCACGATGTTCCAGTCCGCCATAACCCTCGCCAACGGCGAGTGTCAGGAAAACATAGCGTTTCATCGGCGCTTCGCCCCAGAACGCGATCTGTTTTTCGCACAGTTGTTTCAGGTCCCGTGCCAGGCGCTTCATGTCAGCGCTGTGACGGCCGCTGATGATGACCTCATGCGGTACACCGGCGGCGCGGAAAGACGCGACCGAGAATTCGCCCATCTCGACCGGGTGGTCGATCAGTTCGTCGTAGTTCCCGGCGTTGTACCGGCCAAAGCCGCCCGGCCTCGCGCCGTTGCGCGTCATGGCGGTAGCGATGCGCCAGTTCCTGTAGCGTGCACCGGCAGGCGGCTGGATGTCGACCAGGTGAGGCACTTGCTCGGCGCCGTGGACACGCAGGAACACGCAGGTGCCGTTGAAGAAGCCGCGGGTGGTATCAAGATAGGCGCCCCGGACCGACAAGTCGAAGGCGTAGACTTCGTATTCGATCGTCAGTGATCCTGCGCAGGGTTCGGCGACCCAGGTGTTCTTGTTCAGTTTGCTGATCGGTACTTCGTGCCGCCCGCTGCGCGCGCGGATGCGCACCACGTGCCGGGCAAATTCGCGCAGCAGGTAACTGCCGGGGATCCAGGCCGGCATGGAGAATTGCTGGCCGCCCGGATCGGGATCATCGACGACGCAGGAGACCCCGAAAACGTGTGCCTCGGGGCTGGCCGGGAAAACCGTGTAACGAACTGATGGGGTCATCGATTGCCTTGTCCTGATTCCGGAAGCCATGATCGTGGCTGCCACAGCTCCGGAAACCGCGGCAATACCAGCGATGCGTTCGCATCCCCGCGCAACGCCGCCGTGCGCATGCCGGAATCTCCCAGGATGGCCGCGTGACGCGCTGCGAAGCAGCAACCCGATTCAAGTGCAAATGCGGGTGAACGGGCGTATCTTAACGTGGTCTGATTACGAAGTTGGCCGTCAACCGGAAGCTGACAGATGATAAACGGGTCGTTGAAGACGAACACTGCATCGAAGACAAGCATGGCATTGCATGGCGCGTGGCCGACGGGAACGCGTGCGCGGAAGCGAGGCCCGGCGCATGCGAAAGCCGCCTTTGGCGCAATCGGGATTGCCGCGATTTGGTGGCTGTTGTCGTCAATTCCGTCCGCGATGGCGCAGGCCGGAGAGGCGCCCGCAGCGGCCGTGTCGAGGGTAGAGCCCGCTGCCGGGGCTGACGTGACAGGCAGCGGCGAAGCGGCATTCAGCGAGGCGCGCCGTCCTGAAGTCGGTATGTCGCTGCAGGAGGCGCTCGCACTGGTCGGGGATGCTCCCGACTCCCAGGAAGAAGTCGGGGCCGCTTGCGGCATGTTGGATGTCCTGACCTGGGACGAGGAGGGCACAAAGATCATCAGCGTGGACGGGACTGTCACTTCCATCGTCGAAGGAAGGAAAAAGCAGCCGTGAGCGGTGTGCCTGCAGGCTGAGATATCGCCGGGCCCGATCCCCGTCCGGCGCAGCCGCAGGCATGCGCTGTTTCATCCGGCCTGACTGCCGGCCCTGTTTTGTTCGAGAAAGTCCAGCAACAACCTCGCAACTTCCCCGGGTTGCTCCTGCTGTACCCAATGGCCCGCCCTTGCGACAAGGTGTATGTCGCGCATCGCGGTGCACGCTTCGTGCTGCATCGTTTCCATGCTGCCCGGCTTCTGATAGATCCCCCAGTCTTTTTCGCCGGCAATGAAACACGAAGGCACATCGATGGTCCGGCCGGAGAACAGGCGTAATTCGCTGGCGTTCAACCCGCTCGTCATGCAGCGGTACCACTGCAATCCGCCCTGATAGCCGTTGCGCCCGTATTCATTGCTGTAGAAGCGTAACTCGTCGTCAGGCAACCACTTGCAGGCAGCGATTTCTGCAGGTGAGGGCATTTCCGGGGCGACCGTTTCCGCCATGTTCTGTTCGAGGCGCATGATGTAATAGGTCGGCATTTTCGCCAGTTCGCCTGCACTCCATGCCTCGAGGGGGAACGGGTTGTTGCCCTTCCAGTCCGCGCTTTTGTGATGGTAGTAGGCGCGCATGAAATCGTGCACGCCCTGCGCACAATGGCGCATGTCGTCATTGGCCTGCCGCGTCGAGTAATACCACTGGTAGTGCTTGCGCGGCGGGTCCAGTTCCGCCATTTCAGCGTGTATGTCGCCGGTCGCGGCGGGTCGGGTCGAACGTGCTTTGCCGGTGGCGAACGGAAACCGCGGTGCGCCGGTAAACGGGGCGCTCATCATTACCACGGAGCGGAAAATGTCAGGGCGGGTGAGTGCGCTGCAGCCGGCAACACCGGATCCGGCGTCGTGGCCGATCACGGCTTCAACCGACCGGCAGCCCATGGCAGCAAGCAAGCCCAGCATGTCGCGCACGAGATTGAGCAGGCCGAACGGCTGGATATCGCCGTCGTAGCTGTCGTCCCAACCCGTGGTGCGTCCGTAACCGCGTTGATCGGGCGCGATCACGCGGAAACCGGCGGCCGCCAATGTTGGCATTATCTTGCGCCAGCTATAGGCCAGTTCCGGGAAGCCGTGCAGCAGCAGCAGGCAAGGGCGATCACCGGATTCATAACCGGCTTCGAGGACGTGCATGATCAAGCCATTGTTGTTTTCAACGAAGCGGGATCGAATGCCGGCCGGAAGAGGAATATCTCCGTAGGCGGTGTTTGTGGTCATGGGTGTTTGTCTTGCGTCGGAACCGGTAGGTGCAGATGGGGCATTCTTGCACACGTGACATTGCCGCGGAACCGCGCCGACGTTGTGGCCGCCTGCCTGCCGCCTTGCGCCGTCGCCTTTTCTGTTTTCGCCGTCGTTTCGTGGCCCGCTCGTCCGGCCGGCCGGATTATCATTGACGGCCCGGATCACGGTCCTGCCGGCGAGTCCGGATGCGCCCGGTTCGCTGGAGTTGTTTTCATGACCGCTGTGCTGCGTGTAATCCACGCCGATATCACGACCCTGGACGTAGACGCGATCGTCAACGCCGCGAACCGCTCGTTGCTGGGCGGTGGCGGCGTCGACGGCGCGATCCACCGTGCCGCTGGACCGGAACTTCTCGACGCGTGCCGCCGCCTTGGGGGTTGTGCGGTCGGAGAGGCGAAACTCACGCCGGGCTTTCGCCTGCGTGCAAGGTTTGTCGTGCATACCGTGGGGCCGGTTTGGCAGGGTGGCGGCAATGGCGAAGCGGATCTGCTGGCATCCTGCTACCGGCGCAGTATCGATGTGGCGGCAAGCCGCGCGGTCCGGCGACTGGCCTTCCCCTGTATCAGTACCGGCGTTTACGGCTATCCGCTGGAACTCGCCGCTGAGGTGGCGATACGTGCTGTCAGGTCCGCGGCGCGTCGGCACGCGAGCCTGCTCGAAGTGACTTTTTGCTGCTTCGCCGCAGCAGATGCGGAAGTTTACCGGCGCCTGCTCGGGGATTGATCGAGCGCAACTGCTCCGCGCCACGCGAGTGTAGTGTTGCCATGGTTGAACGCAAGAAAGAACCAGATGAAGAAGATCCTCGTCACCGGCGCGACCGGGCAGATCGGAACCGGATTGACGCCGGCGTTGCGCGCCAGATATGGCGGGACGAATGTCATCGCCGCCGGGCACCGCCGCGAGCCTCCGGCAAGCGTGCGCGAGCAAGGACCGTTTGTGCGTGCCGACGTAACGCATCGGGCGGAGCTTGAGCAAATCGTCGCCGAACATCGCATCGACGCCATTTTCCATCTCGCTTCATTGCTGTCGGCGGACGCAGAGAAAAAACCGCAGCGGGCGTGGGAAGTGAACATGGGTGGTTTGATGAACGTGCTGGACATCGCCCGCATGCATCAATGCGCGGTGTTCTTTCCCAGTTCAATCGGCGCCTTCGGACCGTCGACGCCCCAGGAAAACACTCCGCAGGATACGATCCAGCGGCCCAACACCATGTACGGGATCACCAAGATCAGTGGCGAACTGCTGTGCGACTACTACCACCAGCGCTTCGGGCTAGATACGCGCGGAGTTCGTTACCCGGGGCTCATCTCGTACGAGAC
>LJTS01000214.1 GCA_001304425.1 Betaproteobacteria bacterium SG8_40 | reverse complement strand
CACGCTCGGCGTTAAGGGGGCGGGTCGACATGGCCTGAAGGTCAAGCCGACGGAGCTTTTTCTGCAGCAGTGGGATGCACTCCTCGCACGCGCCGGGCAACGCACACTTCCCGATGGTTTCAACATCGTCATGGCCGGCGGCGGAGCGGCCGGCGTCGAGGTCCTGCTGGCGATTCAGCACCGCCTGCGCGCTGCCGGTTTCAGTGGAGCACGTTACGCGGTCGTCACCGACGGCGGCGACGTGCTGCCCGGCCACTCACGGAGAACGCGGCGCCTGTTCCGGCGCGTGCTGCAGGAGCGCGACGTCAAGCTCTACCTCAACCATCGTATTGTCAAAGCAACCGGCGACGGTCTTGTTACTGCCGCAGGCGAGCACGTTGGCGCCGACTTGCTGGTCTGGGCGACGGGCGCCGCGCCAGCGGGTTGGCCCGGCGCGTGCGGCCTGGCCGTCGACGAACGGGGCTTCGTGCGGGTGACCACGACACTGCAGGTTGCGGGACAGTCGAATGTCTTCGCCACCGGGGACATTGCCAGCATGGACCGGTTTCCGCGCCCCAAGTCCGGTGTCTATGCCGTGCGGCAGGGACCTCCGCTGGCGGAGAACCTGCGCCGCGCGCTTGCCGGGGAAACGCTGCTCGATTACCTCCCGCAGCGGCGCGCCCTCGCGCTGATCAGCACCGGTGACCGCTATGCCGTGGCTTCTCGCGGATGGTTTTTTGCCAGGGGACGCTGGGTCTGGCGCTGGAAGGACCACATCGACCGCAGTTTCATGAAGCGCTATGGCGTTGCGGATTGAGAGTGCACGCCGCCACCGGACGGATGGCGCGAAGAACCGTGCGACGTCGCGGCCACCCCGAATCCCGGGGTGCGAGGAAATTCGTCACGATGCCGGCCCCTATCGCGCAGTGGCCGTTGAACCTGATTCGAGTTCGAGAGCACGAAACCGGCAATCGCGTTCCGTAATGGCTTTCCGCGAACGCCGGTTTGAAGCCGGCCTTCCAGCGGGACACGTCTTGAAAGTACCGTTCCTGAGAGAACCGTTTTTGAAAGAACCATTTTTGAAAGAAGCGATGTGAACGTCATCGCATCTGCCAGATTCATGGCGGCATTGATCGCAGCCGCTGCGCCTGTTGTGAGTCCGGCGCACCATGCCGCGGATTCTGACGGTCTGCACCGGCAAATCGAAGACATCCGCAGGGATGCCGGCGTGCCGGGCGCTGCCGTGGTCATCGTCGACCGCGACGGTATCGTCCTGGCCGATGCTTTCGGCGTTGCCGACAACGACTCGGGCGCGCCCGTCACACTCGATACGGTGTTCCGGATCGGCTCGGTGACAAAGATCTTTACGGCAGTTGCCTTGGTACAACTCGGCCGGCGCGAGGATTTCAGTCTTGACGATTCGGTTTCCAGGCATATCCCCCCCGGCATGTTCTTCAACGCATGGGAGGGTGAGCAACCGGTTACCGTCGCCCATCTGCTGGAACACACTAGCGGATTCCGTGACTGGACCAAGGCCGAATTCGACCACAACGTACCGCTGGACCTGGAGGACGGGTTGGCGTTCGCGCCGCGGTCACGAACGAGCCACTGGAAGCCCGGGCTGCATTCCGTGTATTCGAACTCGAACTACGGACTTGCCGGTCTGGTGCTGGAGCGGGTCAGCGGAAAGCGCTACGAAACACTCATCCGTGAATCGATCTTCGCGCCGCTGGAAATGCATTCCGCCACTTCGCTGCAGGCTGGTACGCATAACCTGGCCACCGGATACGACCGCGACGGCGTGACGCCGATACCCTACTGGCACATGATCCAGCGCCCGGCTGCGGCAATCAACGCAACACCACGCGAAATGGCATCGCTGGTGTCGATGCTGCTGAATGATGGCAGCTACAAGCGGGAGCCGGTGCTGACCCCCAAGGAGATTGCTCGTATCGAGTCGCCACGCACGTCGCTCGCGGCGCGTAACGGACTGCGCTTCGGCTACGGCCTGGGTATTTATGCGCAATACCGTGACGGTTTCACGTTCATGGGTCATGGCGGCGATGGCGACGGCTATCTGTCGCGCTTCGGCTACTGCCGGCAACTGGGCGTCGGCTATTTCGTCGCCATCAACAGCGTCAATCCGCGCGCGCTCGGGCGCTTGCGTGGAGCGATCGAAGCAGAAATTACACGTGATCACCTGCCTCCGCCGGCACCGCCAATTGCCTCGCCCGGCAAGGCATGGCTGGGCCGTTATTCAGGGCACTACGTTCTCGACGCCTGGCGTTTCGACTGGCAATCGGATTCCAGTTCGCAGCGCAGGCTCATGGTCACCGTCGCAGACGATGGCCGTTTGTTCATCGAAGAGCGATCCGCAGAACGCGAGGAGTTGTTTGCGGTTAGCGGGCACGCATTCCGACGCAGCCGGGACAGCGGTGCCACGTCCGGTTTCTTTGAGGACGGTGAACGACTGTACTTCCAGGACGGCGAGAACTGGGTCAAGGTCGAGGAGCTTGCGATTAGCGACAGTGCCGATGCCGCTTCCAGAGAAATCGATTTGACGACACGGGATGCCGAAGACCCGGGAGACTGAAATCGAACGCTGGAAAGCGAGCGCAGGGGTTGAGAAGATTTAAGCGCGGTCTGGCGATCAGTGGGAAAAGATGCGCTCGGTCCCTATCGAACCGGTGAGGCCCGCCTCCCTTGGCAGTACAGGGTTGCCGAGCGCACCTGATATTTCGCAAGTGCCATGCCATTGTGCTTGCGACCGGATTTCGACACCAGCGAGGCGCCGCACCAGACAAAGCCTTGAGGGAGGCCCGCATGCCGGGTGGCATAACGCGGGCAAAACACCTGTCGGATTCTCAGCAAGAAAAGCGGCCATTAAAGCGCATTCGACCGACGAGAACCCCGACATCCGGCGTGCGCAGCTGGCGAAGATCCGCCACCTGTCCGGCCAATCGGCGACGGTGGACTCAAGTGATCCAGACGAGTTCGGGCGGTTCGCCGGCCTTACCGAAGACGATCGCGTTTTGCTCCCAGCGCCGCCCCAGCGCGATTGCCTCGTCGCGGCCAATTCCCGGTATCAGAACGCTGTGTTCCGGGGGCCAGCCCTGTCGATCCGGCACGCCGAGCGCTTCCAGATAACGCCAGCCGGCCTCGCGTAATGAGCGTTTCATCGCATCGTTGCGCTTCGCATTGCCCTCGCGGGAGAGTTCCTGCGATCGCGGATTGCTGGCCGTCACAAAAGCCCATGTGTGTACCTGGCCGGCTTGCAACAGCCTCTCGAGGGCAGGATTCACGGCGCCGATGCGAATATCAATTGATTCGTCAGCGGCAAGAACGCGATACGTCGTGTGCAGATAAGCATCGGCGAGCGTTGCGGTATTTGTCTGAGTCATCGTCACGTCGCGCCAGTCAGATTGCGCATGGCGGACCGGGCGGCAAGACGGTCAGGCAACCAGGGTTGGCCACGCTACGTAGCCAAGGTAGCTCTCGGGCGCGATCAGCACGGCGGCACCGTCCCTGATGTGGCGCGCAGTGGGTGAGCGCCCGGCACGCAGATAGGCCTGCAGCACCGCAATCGGGTCGTCGCTGGGCCGGCAGGCGAGCGAGCGCCCGGTGAAATGAACTCGACGGCCAGTGTAGCCGCGATCGGCGTTACGACGGCCAAACTTTGATTTGCCAAAATCCCGATAAGACGACCAATGGTGCGGGAACGGTGCCTCGGCATGGGCTGCGAAGAACAGGCAGACGTCAAATTGGTCAATGCCTGAAGTGCCGTTGCAGTAATGCAGCGCGCTTTGCCCGTGCAACACGGTACACAACAATCGGCGGCGGTACAGCAATCGCCAGTCGGGCCGCCGTGCAAACAAGTCGTTGCGTTCCTCGTCAGCGATTCGCGCCAGACGGCGTAAATCAACTTTGGAAATGCGCTCGTACGATCGGTCTGCCATCAAGTTTGATTGTTCGACACGTGGAATCTTCGACGCCGAAACCATTAAACATGGAAACTGTTCGTTGCCGCAACCGCATGCGCTGCATCTGCACGCGTTGCCGGCCTTGCATCAGTTCACCCGGTAGCGCTCCAGCGCTTCCGGTACCAGTTCGATCCCGAGGCCGGGGCCTTGCGAAATCCTGACCACACCGTCCTCCAACGACATCGGTTCGGTTACCAATTCGCGGCGGAATGGATGGGACGAACGGTCATACTCGAGAATCGGCCCGCGGGCAAACAATGAATGATGGGTCACCGGCAATGCCGCCAGCACCTGCAGTGACGCTGCCTGCGCCACCGCCGACCCCCACACGTGCGGGTTGATCTCGATGCCCTGCGCCTGGCCTAGCACGGCGATATGCCTGAGCGCGCTCACCCCGCCGCAGGAGCCGATATCAGGCTGCGCGATATCAACGGCTCCGCGGCGCATCAGTTCGCCAAAACCATACAGCGTGTGCTCGTTTTCACCGCCCGCGATCGGTGTACGCAGCTTGCTGCGCAACTCCACGTAGCCATCGATATCTTCCGGTACCACCGGCTCTTCATACCAGCGCAGATCGTATTCATCGAGCACATAACCCAGCCGCAGCGCTTCGGTTCGGCCATAGGCATGGTTGCTGTCGACCATCAAGGTAACGCCCTTGCCTTCAACTGCGCGGCCAATCGCGCGCATTACAGCGATATCATCATCGACGCCGAAACCGAGCTTGATTTTCATTGCCCTGAAACCGGCATCGTAGTGCTGCAGCGCTTCATCGGCGAGGCGCGGCGCTTCGCCCTGCCCCTCGATTCGGTAAAAGCCGGTGGCATACGGCTGCACCGTCTCGCGGAATGCGCCGCCCAGAAGCCGGCTAACTGGTACACCGTAGTGCTTTCCGGCGATGTCCCACAGCGCGATATCAATGGCGCTAATGGCAGCGACGACCGAGCCCTTTCGCCCGTAGTCGCGCGTACGGTGATACATGCGATGCCAGAGCACTTCGATATCCAGAGGGTTCGCTCCGGACAAAAGCGGTGCAAGCGCATGCTCGATGACCGCAGCGGAAATCTCCGGAGCTTCCATGCCTTGCGCGAACGCCTCGCCCCAGCCTACAGGGCCGCTGTCGGTGGTGATTTCCACCAGCGTCGCCGAGCGTGTCGGGACCCAGCCCTGGGAGAACGCAAACGGTTGTGCAAGCGGGCTTTTCAGCACATGCGTTCGAATACCCGTGATCTTCATAAGTTTAGGCCCCTAGTGGTTGTTTCCGGAGTTGACTGACTCAAAATCAAGTGCATGATGTTGCATTATGAATTGACGACACAAGGGAGGAACCATGTATCGCCGAATCTTGATCCCGACTGACGGCTCCGAACTTTGCCGCAAAGCAGCAGAAAAAGGCATCGACTTCGCCAGGGAAACCGGAGCGGAAGTGGTGGCCTTTCACGCCATCCCGGCCACATCCTACATGCTGTACACGGAGTCCGGCCCGAGCGACCTGATGGTCGAACAGTTCGAGAAAGAGGCGCGCGCGCGGGGTGAGCGGCTGACCGACGAAATCGCCGGGATTGCCGAGAGGGCCGGCGTGTCGGCAGAGGC
>LJTS01000213.1 GCA_001304425.1 Betaproteobacteria bacterium SG8_40 | reverse complement strand
CGGGCAACACCGATTTCAAGTCACCTTCCGGGCATACGGCCAGGGCTGACAGTTTCAGCCCGGCTTCGGCGACGAGTTTCGAGATGGTGCGCAGTTCCTGCTTGTAGGTTTCCACGCCGGTCACGATCACCTCGAGCACGACGTCTGCACCGGTGGCATCAGCCAGCACCCGATAGCCATACAGTTCCTTCAACCCATGTTTTTCTCGTGGATCGAAATGGCACTGCAGGATGCGCGGTCCGGCATGCCTGACGAGATCTAGATGGCGGATCGCGTGGTCGATCTCCTCTGCGGGCACGCCGAAACCGACCGGCAGCAACCCGTCACGCATCGGTTTGCCGAGCGCGATACTGACCACTCCTCCTGATCCGGCGCGGCCCGCGCTTGCGCTTCTTCCCGATAACGTGACCTTGACTGCCTGCTTGACCGGTTCGCCGGCCTTCAGCGTGTAGGGCCAGGGCAGCGCCAAAGGCCTGACGTAGGTCTTGAAGGACGCATCGGTCCAGTTGCGGTGATCCTCGGTCTCGAACGTATCGCCTTCCATGCGGACCGTGGCCGTCAGCCCCGGAAGCACTTGATGGGAGAGCGAACGCAGGTTGAGGAAAGGCTGGATCGGGTTGATCAGCGGCGGGAATTTCGAGTTGTCGATGGCGCCGTCAACGTGTACCGCGACAACCGGCTCACCGGCAACGCCCTTGAGCGGATGCAGCACAACAAACCCTGTCCGCGCGGTCAGGAAATCCGTCTTCGGAATGGCCGTACCGGTGAATTCCAGATTGCCCTCGGAATCACCTTCTATCACGGCATCGTATGCGATTTCCTGTCCCGGACGCTTGCATACGGCGTGAAAGCTCACAGAGAAGCCCTTCTTGCTTTCGCTGATCTTCAGCCCGGTGATTTTCGGGATGTAGGTTCCCCAGTTCTCGTCCCGAACCAGGAAGCCGATCGCCCGCAGCACTTCGACGCCGTGTATCTTCAGATAGCGTAGCTGGCCGTTGTCGAGTTCGACTTCCATTGGCCCGGCCTTCAGTACCCGCCCCACAACGTCTTCCTGCCTGGTGCCACACAGAATCACACTCGTGGAAACTGGTGAAGATTTCATCGCTCGATTCCTCCGATCAAAAACGCGCAAGGTGCGCTTGCAGATTCAATGTATAGCCGAAGCATGTACCGTTGCATGGCGACACCCGGAAGCAATCCGTACTACAAGACCTCTTCCGAAGCCGGGTCGATGAGCACGACACGATTCATGTCCAATGCCAGCTTCACTGTTTCATTTGGCGCCGACACATCGTGCGCCTTGAGTTCCGCAACCGTTTCCACGCCACCGAGCAGAAACGTTGCGTAGGTGCGCGACCCCGTCGGTTGCACGAGGTCAATGGTGACTTCGTGGCAGACCACGCCGGGCCGCAAGGCATCGTCCGCGGCCCGGCTGATGTGTTCGGGCCGAACACCGAGCGTCACTTCCCTGTCGCGGTGCCGGCTGAAACGGTTGCCACGGTCTGCGGGTAACGATAGCAGGGCACCGTCGGAAAGACGCACCGCAAGACCGTTGTCCTGTGAAACGAGTTGCGCCGGGATGAAGTTCATCGACGGGGAGCCAAGAAAGCCGGCGACATACTTTGTTGCCGGGCGTTCGTATAAATCGAGAGGGGAGCCGGCCTGTTCGATGCGTCCGTCGCGCAGCAGCACGATGCGATCCGCCATCGTCATCGCCTCGATCTGATCGTGCGTGACGTAGATCATGGTTTTATCCAGCTCCTGGTGAAGGCGCTTGATTTCCCCGCGCATTTCATCGCGGAGTTGCGCGTCCAGGTTGGATAGCGGTTCGTCAAACAGATACAGCCGCGCGTTGCGCACAACCGCGCGACCGATCGCCACCCTTTGCAACTGTCCGCCGGACAACTGGCGCGGATATCGGTCGAGGAGATGGTCGATGGCAAGCATCCGCGCCGCGCGCTGAACTTTTTCCTCGATCTCCTGTTTGGGTGTCTTGCGCGCCCGCAAACCGAAAGCAATGTTGTCGTACACCCTCATGTACGGGTAAAGGGCGTAGTTCTGGAACACCATGGCAATATCGCGATCCCGCGGTGCCAGATCGTTGACGACTTCACCGGCGATTTCGATGGTGCCGCTGCTGATGTCTTCGAGCCCGGCAATTGTCCGCAACAGCGTGCTCTTGCCGCAACCGGACTGGCCGACGAGGACCGTGAATTCGCCAGCGGGGATTTCGAGGTCGATGCCGCGCACGGCGTGCATCGAGCCATAGTATTTGTGGAGCCCGGTTATCTTCAGATCAGCCATTGCTTTGCATCCCGGCATATTCAGGATTGTTTGTCAGTGGAATTGCGCGGCACCCGTACATTGCCGGCGCAATGCGACCGGGTGCAGGGCGCCGGAAGTATTGCCGGTTCGGGTTCGTGTGCGAAGCCAGGGTCATCCTTTGACCGCCCCGAGTGAAATGCCGCGCACCAGATACTTTTGCATGAACGCAACGACGATGAAGATCGGCAGCGTTCCCAGCACTGACATTGCGGAGATTTTCCCCCAGAAGTTGGACTGGCCGCCGAAATAGTGGGTGACCTGTACCGTATAAGTGGCGACCTCGGTCCTCGTCAATACCAGGGCGAAAATGAAATCATTCCAGGCAAAGACAAACGTGAAAATCGCGGTCGCGAACAAACCGGCGCGACACATCGGAAACACTACCTTCCAGAGCACCTGCCAGCGCGTGTAGCCATCGACCAGAGCAGCCTGTTCGAGCGCAATCGGAATGTCGAGAATGTAGCCGCGCATCATCCAGATGACATAAGGAAGATTGAATGCGGTATAGAGGAGAATGAGCCCGAAGTAGGTATCAACCCAGCCGAACCAGACGTACAGCAGGAAGATCGGAAAGACAACTGCGATTGGCGGCACCATTCTCTGCGAAATAATCCAGTTCGCCAGGTTCTCGCCCCCGGTCCTGAAGCGGGCAAGGCTGTAGGCGCAGATAGTGCCAAGAAACATTGCGATCACGGTACTGACGCCGGCGACGATCAGGCTGTTTCCAACCGTTGCCGCGTCGCCGTCCTTGAACAATACCAGGTAGTTGCTGAACTGGATGCTCGAAGGCCACCATACCGGCGGGTAGGCATAGATTTCGTCGGCCGTCTTGAACGAAATCATGAACAGCCAGTAGATGGGGAACAGAAAGAACAGGGTCAACAAGGTCGCGGCAACATACCGCAATGCCAGGCGCATGTTCCGGCGTTGCGAGAGCTTCATCGTGCCAACCCCACTCTCCTGAGGGCGAGGATCACCACAACAGACAACAATATGATGATGAGCAAGGCGACTGCCGCGGTATAGCTCGTCTCAAACTGCTGAAATCCCTTCACGTAAGTAAAAATCGAAATGGTCTCGGTCATGGTGCCGGGCCCGCCGCGAGTGAGCGCCCAGACGACATCGAACAGGCGGAACAGATCCAGCCCCCGAATCAGAACGGCCACGGCCATGACCGGCCAGATTGCCGGCAGCACGATCCGGAAGAATATCCTCCAGTAGCCGGCGCCATCGATCGACGCGGCCTCCAGTTGCGACTTGTCCACTGCCGACAAAGCGGCCAGCAGCAGCAGGAACATGAACGGTGTCCACTGCCATACTTCGGCTGCGAGGATCGCCGGATAGACCAGGTCGGGGCTGATGGTCCACAACAAGGTAGCTTCTTCTCCGGTAATCCAGCCGATCACCTGGTTGACCGGGCCGAAGCGGTTGTCGAACATCAATGACCAGGTGGCACCCGAAACGATGGGGGCGATGACGACCGGCAGCACGAGCAGGGCGACGAATACCTGGCGGCCCGGCATGTGGTCGATGAACAGCTGCGCCATCATCAAGCCAAGAACCAATTCCAGGGGCAGGGCAATTGCCGTGAAAAGTATCGTATGCAACAGCGCTTCCCACAACCGGGTATCGCCAAACAGCGCCGCATAGTTGCTGACACCGTGGAAACTGGTGTCGTTGTCGATCATCGTGATGCCCTGGAAGCTCGCGACCAGCAGGTAAACCAGCGGGAATACGCCGATGAGCAACAAAACGAAGATCGACGGCGCGATCAACTGATATCTGAAACTCTTGTCGCTGAATCGCGGTTTCATCAATGCGCCGGCAGCCGACACCAACGTCTCCCAATGGTTTGCTTGTCCCGATGAAGCATAACGAAAACAAAGGCGGGCTGGCGCCCGCCTCTGATCAGACTACTGGAACCAAGGAAGCACCGCTTCAACTGACTTCCGGCGCCGCAAGCCTCCCGATGGTCTATGCCCGTGCCGGGTCAGTTCGGATATGCGCCCGACTTCGCCGCCCAGGACTCGTAGACAGCGCGTTGTTTGTCCACGCCAACTTTTTCGGTGACCGCATCCCAATCGGCAGCGATCTTGTCGAGGATGGCTTGCGGATCATCGCCGGCCCACAGCCTGCTGATACCCTGGCGCAGCGCTTCTTCGTACTTGTCGGTCTGGATCAGGGAAAGATCGAGAAGGCCGGTTTGAGCGGCGTCGCCAAGGGCAGCCAGATAGTCCTTGGCATCCGGCCACAGCGCCATATAGCCCGGGTTGGTGAAATGCGAGTCACGGAACGGATCCCGCAGCGCGTACGGCAACTGCACCCGCTCGTTACTGATTTCCTCGCTGTTGAGCCACTGGATGAACAGATAGGCCGCTTCCTTGTTCTTCGAGGTGGAGGCAACCGAGAGGGCGAAACCGGCGGCCAGCTCAGGGTGGCCACCCGGCGGCAGCGCGTATCCGACCTTGTCCGCGATTTGTGTCTTCGGCACCCATGCCAGCGCTTCTTCGTTCGCCAGATAGCCGGCCGCGAACCGGCCATAAGGCGGCCATGAGATCGTCATGGCGGATTCGCCTTTGACGAACACGGCAAGGTTCTCGACAAAGCCGAACTTCTCGACGCCCGCAGGCATGAACTTGTTTTCCGTGAGCCAGTCGTTGAAGACCTTCAGACCTTCCGGACCGTTGATCGTCGCCTTCATGTTGGCATCGAAGAACTTGCCGCCTTCATTGCGGAAGCGTTCCTGGAACATGAAGTTGCCGTAGCCCGGTTCGCGGAACATTGACGCGCCGTAGACGCCTTCGCTTTTCAGCGCGTCGGTCAGGAACTGGCCGACTTCGATGAACTGCTCCCATGTCGTCGGCACCGCGAGGTCGCGCCCGAACTTTTCCTTGTAGGCTTTCTTCAGATCGTCCCTGGCGAAGATGTCCTTGCGGTAATACATGAGGAACACATCGCCATCGTCCGGGAACCCGTAAATCTTGCCGTCAACGGTCATCTGGTTATCACGATAGGTGGCTGCAATGGTCTGCAATTCACCGCGGTAACCGTACTTGTCAACATAGGAATCGAGTTGCTCGAGCGCCCCGGCCTGCGCCAGGTCGGGCATCCACGCCGGTATCACATTGAGCGCGTCATACGCCCCGGTATTGGCGCGATACTCCTGCATGATCTTGGTGAACATCTCGGAGGTGGGAACTTCGACGACCTTGATCTTGCAACCGGTTTCCTGTTCCCA
>LJTS01000212.1 GCA_001304425.1 Betaproteobacteria bacterium SG8_40 | reverse complement strand
CGGAACACGCGGAGGTGATCGCCAAGCGCAAGGAGTGCTGGATCAAGGACGACTACCGCTACACCGAATGGCTGCTGCTCCCGCAAGCGAAAATTTACTCGCTCGGCCAGTTCTCGACGGTCGGCGGCGCCAACAGCACCCTCGACGAAAGGCGTGACGTTTCAGCCCTGTTGGCTGACTGGAAGCAGGACAAGGCGCAACTACTCGAGCGTTTCGACCTCGACGGCGATGGAGAAATCGACGAGCAGGAATGGATGCTGGCGCGACAGCAGGCGCGGCGCGATATCCGCAAGGAACATCAGCAGAAACGTCTCCAGTCCGGAACCAATGTCATGCACAAGCCACGCGACGGACGCCTGTTTCTGATATCCGATCTCGACCCGTCGCGCCTTGCGCGCCGGTATCACATGTGGACGTGGCTGCACCTGACCTTACTGTTTGGCGCAGTGGGAAGCCTGCTGTGGATCTTACCCCGCTACGCCTGATCCGGCGCGGGCACAAATCACCGCTACCAGGTTCGCGCGGAGCCCGAAAACAATCCAGGCGCAACGCCAGGCGTCAGCGCCCTGCCGGCTCCAGCAACTCGACCACCGCCGCGTATGCGCCGTCGCGCGCCATATCAAGCGCGGTCTTTCCCCGGTCATCGCGCAGGTGCGGATCGGCACCGGCCTGCAGCAGTACACGCACGGCATCCGCCTCGCCGTAGCCCGCCGCCCACATCAGGGCGGTCAGGTCGTGACGGTAGCGCTTGTTAACGTCGACACCGGCTTCGAGCAGCATGCCGATGATTTCGCCATGGCCTGACGCGGCCGCATATACCATGGCCGTCTTGAATACCTGGTCCTCGGCATCCCGGTCCGCCCCGCTGCCGAGCAACAGACGGACAATATCGGCATGCCCGTTGTGCGAGGCAGCGATCAACGGCGTGACTTTTTCGAGATTCGCCAGGTCGGCGTCGGCACCTTTTTCCAGAAGATAACCGACCATCCCGGCGTCGCCACTTTGAGCAAACAGCAATAGCGCCGTATTCCCGCCCCGGTTTCGCGAATTGATCGACGCGCCGTCCTCGATGAGGCGACGCGCGCTGGCAGCGTCTCCGGCGCGCGCGGTTGCAAGCAACTGCGCATTGAGGGTGTAAGCCGCCGGATTGGCCTGATCGGCAATCGCCGGCAAAGAAGACCACAGCATCCATTGAAGGGCGGCTGCAGTGATCGCAACGCTAACTGATTTCATCCATCTCCCATACACGAACATGTCTGTCGGACTCTGCCGCCTGCTTGCTGCGGCCCGGATTGTCTAATATAGTGCGACGTCCCGCAATTGCGGCAGGTCACTTTCAGCTGTCTGTGTTCTGGCACGAGCGGGTGTCCGTAATGACGAACTCGAGAATTCGTCCAACAACCCAATACAATCTTCGGGGGATCTCAATATCATGAAAGTTATCGGTAAATCCCTGTTGCTGGCAGCGTCGATCGCGCTGGCCGGCAGCGTCAGCCTCGCCGCAGCACAGGAAATCAGCGGCGGCGCCACGACTTCGGTCAAACCCATGTCGAGTAATCTGGGCGCAGTGACCCAGAAGCGCCTGGATGGCGCCGACATGGAAAAAACCGACTGGCTGCAGGTCAACGGCGGCTATTCGCAAACGCGTTTCTTCCCCGGCAAGCAGATCAACACCCGCAACGTGAAAAAGCTTCGCCCGGCGTTCATCTTCCAGACCGACGTGCTGGAGTCGATGGAAACCGCGCCGCTGGTCGTTGACGGTGTGATGTTCCTGACCACTTCCTATAACCACGTCTACGCAATTGACGCAACTACGGGTGAAGAGTACTGGCATTACATCCACCCGATGGGCCCGATCACGGTTTACTGCTGCGGACCGAACAACCGCGGCGTTGCTGCCCTCGACGGCAGGCTGTTCATGGGCACGCTGGATGCCAAGCTGGTCGCCCTCGACGCCAAGACCGGCACGAAACTGTGGGAAACCCAGATCGAAGACCCCGAACTCGGCTATTCCGAGACGATGGCGCCAGTTGCAGCCGACGGCAAGGTGCTGATCGGCACCAACGGTGGCGAGTATGGCGTGCGCGGCTTCGTCAAGGCGTTTGACGCCGAGACCGGCGCCCAGCTGTGGACGTTCTACACCATTCCCGAAATCGGACATGAAGGCGTATGGGCGACACATGACGCGACCGGACGCAACATGCTGCGCGACATCGCGGCCGAAAAGCGCATGCTGGCCGAACGGGGCGGCGGTTTCTACAAGACCCTCGGCGGCGGCGTGTGGATGACGCCGGCGATTGACCGCGAGACGAACACCGTGTTCTTCGTTGTCGGCAACCCCTCGCCCGACCTGTACGGCGACATCCGCCCCGGCGACAACCTCTACACCAACTCGATGGTGGCGGTCGACCTTCACACGGGCGCCTACAAGTGGCATTACCAGTACATCGCCCATGACGTATGGGACCTCGATGCGGTGAGCCCGCCTATCCTGACCACCGCGAAAGGCAAGGATGGCAAGGACCGCAAAGTGGCCATTCATGGCGGCAAGACCGGCCACATCTACGTTCATGACCGTCAAACGGGCGAACTGATCCGCTTCTCGGAAGCAATGATCCCGCAGGAAAACATGTGGGTGCTGCCGACGCCCGAGGGCGAACGCATGCTTCCAGGCGCCAATGGCGGCGTCGAGTGGAACCCGATGGCCGTGAATGAAAAACTGAACCTGGCATACGCGGCCAACCTGCACCAGCCGATGACCTATCACGTCGAACCGGCCGAGTACCCGGGCGGCGACAAGCTGTGGCTGGGCGGAGCGTTCAAGGTAATCCCGGGCGAAGAGCAGTGGGGACGCTTGGCGGCAGTCAACATCGACACCGGCAAGATGGTCTGGAAGGCCGATACCGCACAACCGCTGATGGGCGGCGTGCTGGCCACCGCCGGTGATCTCGTCTTTACCGGCGAGGGCAATGGCTGGTTCAATGCGTATGACGCCCGCAACGGCAAGAAGCTGTGGTCGTTCCAGGCCGGCGCCGGCGTGAATGCGCCCCCGGTTTCCTACGTCGTGGACGGCAAGCAATATATTGCAGTGGCGGCCGGCGGCAATACCCAGCTCAACTTCAAGCGCGGCAACAGCGTCATCGTATTCTCGCTGCCGTAATAAACTATCTGCCAGATAGCGAGTCTATCCGGTGGTTCGAAGGGCCGTCCTCGGACGGCCCTTCTTGTTATTAACTCCAGGAAGCCTTCCTTATGAAAAAGCTTATCGCCCTGATCGCCCTGCTGGCCTGGGTCCCGCACCATGCCCTGGCCCAGGATGCCGAGGCGGGCCGCAAGAAAGCCGAAGCCTGCGCCGCCTGCCACGGCATCGACGGCAATTCGACCGTGCCGCAATACCCTGTGCTCGCCAGCCAGACCGCACGCTACATCTACCTTCAATTGCGCGATTTCAAACGTGGCCGCCGTGAAGACCCGCTCATGTCGCCGATGGCCGCCAACCTCTCCAAGGAGGACATGCTGGATCTCGCGGCATACTATGCATCTCAGAAATTCAACGGCCAGAACTCACGCAAGACCGACGGCGACATTGAGAGAGGCAGGGCGGCAAGCGACGCCGCACTGTGCACGATGTGCCATCTCGGCGGCTTCTCCGGACAGAACGAGGTGCCGCGGCTCGCCGGACAGCACTACGAGTACACCCTGAAACAACTGAATGACTTCAAGGTCAAGAACCGCACTAACGATGCCGGCAACATGACCGCGGTGGTGAGAACCATCAGTGACGAAGACCTCGCCGCGATCGCGGCGTATATTTCGATACTGCGCTGACACCCGAAGGTAATTTCAGCAAGCGTTGGGAGATATTTTTCGTCACTAGCAACGCCTCGCGCGAACCAGAATCCGGCAAATGAGAGAACACAGTTTCAACAGTCTTGGCCCCGGCGGATTCCACCGGGTCCATTACTACGAGTGGGGCGACCCGCAAAACCCCCGTGTCGTCCTGTGCGTACACGGGCTGACGCGTAACGGGCGCGATTTCGATTTGCTTGCCGGCAACCTGTCGGACCGCTTCCGGGTCATATGCCCCGACGTGATCGGCCGCGGCAATAGCGGCTGGCTCAGCGACAAGGAACACTACGGCTATCCGCAGTACTGCGCCGACATGGCCGCACTCATCGCCCGCAGCGGCGCACAAAGCGTTGACTGGGTCGGAACGTCGATGGGCGGCATTATCGGCATGCTGATGGCATCACATGCCGGCACACCCGTTCGCCGCCTGGTCATCAACGACGTCGGTGCGTTCATACCCAAGGCCGCACTGGAGCGCATCAAGGCCTACGTCGGAAAGCATGTTACGTTTGATTCGTTCGACGAAGCCGAAACCTATGTGCGTTTTGTGTCCGCCGGATTCGGGCCGCTGACGGACGATCAATGGCGCCACCTGACAGAGACATCGGTCATTGCCGATGACAACGGCCATTACGTGCTCAAATATGATCCTTCCCTGTCGCACGCGTTCTCCGGGCCGATCAGCGACGTCGATCTGTGGCACGTATGGGAGAGCCTTTCGTGTCCCACGTTGCTGATTCGCGGTGGCGAATCGGATCTGCTGCTCGCGCAAACCGTCGAGGAAATGATGAGGCGCGGACCCCGTACACGGGTAATCGAATTTCCCGGCGTCGGCCACGCACCGATGTTGATGAGCGACGACCAGATAAGACCCGTGCGCGAATTCCTTCTGGCAGAGGACTGAAAGCGAGAATCCGTTTGACATTCGATCATGCTGGCCGTTGACTGGGGAACCTCGTCTCTGCGCGTCTACCGCCTGGGTGAGGACGCAAGCGTGCGCGAATGGCGCGAATCGGCCAACGGCATACTCAAGGTCAGGGATGGCGCATTCGACCGGACGCTGGAAAACGAGGCTGGTGACTGGCTCGACGCGGGTGACGCGCCGATCGTCATGAGCGGCATGATCGGCAGCCGCCAGGGATGGAAGGAAGCCGCCTACGTGACCTGCCCGGCGGGGCTGGCGGAAATCGCCTCGACAATGTGCCCGGTGCAGTGGACGTCGCCGGCGCAGTCAATCCGTCGGGCATGGATCGCACCGGGTCTGCGCTGTCTCGGCAAAAGCGGCGTCAATGACGTCATGCGCGGTGAAGAAGTACAGATCCTGGGCATCATGGATCAGCTTGGCGCTGGCGAACACCGCGTCTGCCTGCCGGGAACGCACAGCAAGTGGGCCACCGTCCTTGATCGCCGGATTGTCTCGTTCAGCACGCACATGACCGGCGAGGTATACGCCGTGTTGAAGCAGCACAGTATTCTCGGCCGAACAATGGCGGCGGACGAATTCGACGAGGCCGCTTTTACCGCCGGCGTGACACGCTCGGCCGAGCCCGGAGGCGTGCTGCACCACTTGTTCGGCGTGCGCGCCGAAGTACTGGCAGACCAGCTCGCGGAGCATCAATCGGCGTCGTATCTTTCGGGAATACTGATTGGCCACGAACTGCGCGCGGCAACGCCCGGCATCGAGCGATTCCATATTGTCGGCACCGGCGAGCTGACAA
>LJTS01000211.1 GCA_001304425.1 Betaproteobacteria bacterium SG8_40 | reverse complement strand
AGACGCACTGGTTCTGACCCAGTGCGATGCAGTGCGAGCGAGGCCTTCGGTATCGAAAGTCAGCGGCGAATCAAACGGCCGATGGTAGGTGGCGTGATCGCCGACGATGTTCACCATCGGCGAATTTGCACGCCGCGCGTTGTGCACGTTCGACAATCCGTTTGCCAGTCCGGGGCCGCAATGCATCAGGGTTGCAGCCGGTTTGCCCGTCATGCGCGCATAACCATCGGCACAGCCGGTCACGACAGTTTCCGCCATTCCCAGTACGCAGCGCATGCCGTCTACCTTGTCGAGCGCCGCTACAAAATGCATTTCCGAAGTGCCGGGGTTGGCAAAACAGGTATCGACTCCGCTCGCGATCAGCGAACGCACCAGACTTTCAGCTCCATTCATGATGACTATGCCCTTCCGGTAAACGAGCATGAAACCTAACACAAACATGGCAGCTCAAGACAAGGGCACCGACCGATACCGGTCGGTGTTGTTTATACTGACCCGACAAACAGTCAGGGAAGGTGTCAGATGAGTGCAATTCGTTTGTCAACGCGCTGGCAATCAGCATGTGCCGGCCTGGTGGCGAGTATCTTCGTGCTACTTGCCCAGGCACAGGATGCGCGCAACCCGGGAGACGAGTTCCGCGATTGCCCCGAATGCCCGCTGATGGTGGTCGTCCCGGCCGGGACCTATGGCATGGGCGCCCCTCCAGTCGACCAGGGACGTCCTTACGACGAAGGCGAATTACGCCCGGTTACCGTCAGCAAGCCATTTGCCGTCGGCAAGTTCGAGGTCACGTTCGACGAATGGGACGCCTGCGCGAAAGACGGAATATGCAACGCGGCGGAAGACGAGGGATGGGGCCGGGGCACGCGGCCGGTCATCAACGTTTCCTGGACCGAAGCAGACCGGTACACGAAGTGGCTGGCAGAGAAGACTGGCAAGCCCTATCGCCTGTTGACGGAAGCAGAGTGGGAATATGCGGCGAGGGCTGGCGCAGGCCGTGCCCGCTTTTTTGGCATCAAGCGCGAAGATGTTTGTTCCTACGCCAACCTCTATGACAGGACAGCCGACCGGAAACTCGAATTCGGCATGGAAACGCTGCCGTGTGATGACGGCTACGAGGTCACGGCGCCGGCAGGATCATTCAAGCCCAATGCATTCGGGCTACACGACATGCTCGGCAACGTCTGGGAATGGACGGAGGACTGCCAGGTCCGCCTGTGGCGCAATGCGCCCACTGACGCAAGGGCACGGCTAACAGGCCGTTGTTCCGAGCGCGCCTACCGTGGCGCCTCATGGCTCAGCCATCCTCCCAGCTACCTGCGTATCGGCGACCGCTACCGGTTTATCGGGGCACGTTACAACGATCTCGGTTTCCGGGTCGCACGAACGCTGCCATGAAACGCAACGAATCCGCCGGTCTGGCCTTCCTGACCGCTCCGTTTGAGACCATGACATTACCGATCGCGCCCTTGCCCATCGTCCTTCTACTGATTTTGCTCGTGGCCGCGCTACCCGTCCACGCGCAGGACACGCCACAACCCGGCAGCGTGTTTCGTGACTGCGATGCGTGCCCGGAGATGGTGGTCATACCGGCAGGGAAATACGGTTTCGGCTCGCCGCCAAACGAATTCGGCAGCCCTTACAACGAAGGCTATGTTCTCGACGTCGAGTTCGCGCGGCCATTTGCACTTGGCAAATACGAAGTGACCTTCGGGCAATGGGAAGCGTGTGTCCGCGACGGGGGATGCCAGCCGGTCGATGACAAAAATCAGGGAGGTGAACAGCATCCTGTCATCAACGTCAGTTGGCACGATGCAGCGGCCTACGCCGATTGGCTTTCCGCAAAGACGGGCAAACCCTACCGCCTGCCTTCAGAACAGGAATGGGAATACGCCGCGCAAGCGGGCACGAAGCGCGCGCGATTTTTTGGCATTCCTCGCGAGCAAACCTGTCAGCATGGAAACGTGTATGACATGACTGCGAACGACGTTCACGATTTCGGCTGGGCGTGGCTTCCGTGCACCGACGGCTATGCCGGCCTCGCGCCGGTCGGTCGTTTCAAGGCAAACGCCTTTGGCGTTCACGACATGCTCGGCAATGTCTGGGAATGGGTGCAGGATTGCCTGAACCCCAACTGGCGCTTCAGCAGGGTCGTGCCGGACGGCTCGGCGTTTACCGATGGCGATTGTGAACAGCGCGCCTATCGCGGTGGTTCGTGGCTTGCCAATCAACCCTACTACCTGCGCACCGGGGAGCGCTACAAGTTCAGCAAGGCGCGATACGACGATCTGGGTTTTCGCGTGGCCCGCTCCCTCGACTAGAACCCGGCGCGGCGCTCCCGTCGGCCTTGCAAATCAGGCGCCGCATTTACCGGGCGGCGGGGTTTGTGGCCGTCAATCTCTGCCGATGCCGTCACTTTCCGGCAGCAGCACTGATCGCTTCGGGCAGCACGCCGGGCTGCACCCCGAACACGAGGAGTAACGCCGAGTAGGCAATCAGCGTAATCAGCACGATCGATACGACATTGAGCAACACGCCCGCGCGCGCCATCTGCGCGATGGCGAGATGGCCCGAGGAAAACACGATTGCGTTCGGTGGTGTTGCAACCGGCAGCATGAAAGCACAACTCGCGGCAAGCGCGGCCGGCACGGCCAGCAGCAAGGGATGTTCACCCAGCGTCAGCGCCAGTGCCGCGACAACCGGCAGAAATGCCGCCGTCGTAGCGGTGTTGGAGGTCAGTTCGGTCAGGAAAATCAGCAGCGTGATCATTGCGATGACGATAAGGATAGGCGGCAATCCGCCGAGCACGGCCAGTTGATCTCCGATCCACGCAGCCAGCCCGGTATTGTCAATGGCCGACGCCAGTGTCAGGCCGCCGCCGAAAAGGATGAGTATCCCGAACGGCAACCGCTGGGCCCAGTCCCAGTTCATCAGAAATACGCCGCGTTTCAGGTCCACCGGAATGAGAAACGCCAGTAGGGCGGCGATCATCGCAACAACGGTATCGTCGAGCGCAACACCGGGGATCTGTTTGTTGATCAGCGGCCGGAAAATCCAGGCCGCGGCCAGAAGCAGAAACAGCACACCAATTCTTTTTTCACCGGTTGACATCGGTCCCTGGCTGGCGGCACGTTCGCGAATGACTTCCTGGGCACCGCCGATCGAATGCCCTTTCAACCTGAAAATCACCCGGGTCATCAGCCACCACATCACAAACAGCAGAACGACCGACAACGGCAGCGCCATCGCCATCCACTGGGCAAACCCGATTTCAATGCCATAGGTCTGCCGCATGAATCCCGCAAGAAACGCATTCGGCGGCGTGCCGACCAGTGTCGCCAGGCCACCCGCCGTTGCCCCGTATGCCACCGACAGCAACAGTGCGCCCGGAAATGCCGCAGCACCGCTTCGCGAGTCTTGCTGACCCGGTGCCTTGTTATCGTTGTTGAGCGCAACCACGGACAGGGCAATCGGCAGCATCATCAGCGTCGTCGCCGTGTTCGATACCCACATGCTCAACAGAGCGGTCGCCACCATGAATCCGCCAATGAGACGGTCCATCCGTTCGCCTACCGATTTCAGCACAAACAATGCAATGCGCTCGTGCAGCTGCCAGCGCTCCATCGCCAGTGCGATGACGAACCCGCCCATGAACAGGAAAATGACCGGATTGGCATAGGGCGCGGCAGTCGCCTTGATCGGCATGACGCCTAGCAACGGAAACAGCGGCAACGGGAGCAGCGCGGTTGCCGGCAGCGGCAGTGCTTCGCTTACCCAGAAAATCGCCATCAATATCCCGACAGCGGCAACGTGCCAGCCTGCCGGACTGAGATTACCGGGTGGAGGCACCAGCAACATCACGATGAAAAGGGAAATCCCGATCGCCAATCCGGCAATTCTGCCTTTCAATCCGGTGCCCGAAAATTCAGAAGAACCGATTACCGTTCCCGTATCGCCATTTTCGCGGCCAGTCGTCATGTTGGAATACTCACGTCAGGGATTCTCGGACCAGTGTTACCAAGACACGCTACCATAAAGCAGGTCTCGTTCGACACTGACACGGCCTCGCAGCGATGCCCGGCGCGCCTATTGCGTCTCCCGAACAAGCCTGGCGCGAAGCCGTGTTTCCGTGACCCCCGCCCGCCAACTCCGGCGGCCTCCGGGCTGCGTCAATCCGGCACTCGGGGATTTCGCACATCGGCAGCTTCAAGGCACTCTCGCCGGTCCCGCGCCGCCACACCCGGGAACGGATTCGACCTGCATCAAATCATGAGTCACGCAGTCCGGCATCGGCGCTCATCGCAGTACGTCGTCAGCTCGAAGAGGCCGGAAGGACAAACCAATACGCTGTACCAGTGCAACATAACTCCGGGCGAACCTGACCCGGGAGGGCTCAGTGTGTCAGTCGCACATACAGGAATGGCAACTTCTCAGGCAAACGCTGGATGTGGTCTACTACGGTCCAGTTTCGCGTGCCGAAGATACGCGATACATATGCATCCGCGTTCGGGTCAAGGCTCATGCAGTAAGTATAGATGCCGCGACGATGATTCTCTTCCACGGCTTTCTTTGCATCGAAAACGAGATACTGCGGATCATGAACGTCAATATCAGACGGCTCACCATCTGTAATCAACAGCACAAGTTTTTTGTGGGCGTGCCGCTCATGGAGATACCTTCCGGCGTGACGCAATGCAGTCCCCATGCGGGTGGATAGTTTCCCGGTCATCCCGGCGAGGCGTGCTTTCGCAAGGTCGCCATACGGGCTGTCGAAATTCTTGAAGCGATAGTAGCCGACGTCATGTCGCCCGTCGGATGAGAAACCATGGATCGCGAAACTGTCTCCGATTTGCTCCATGGCATTGGCGAGCAGCGCGGTGGCCTCGCGCGCAAGCTCCAACACTGTCGTTCCGGCTTTTGACACGATGTCGTTCGTGGATTGCGAGAGATCAAGCAAGACCAACACAGACAAATCGCGCTGTTGGCGGCCAACAAGCGCGTACACGCGCGGGTCGGGGGGAACCCCCTGGCGTATTTCCGTGCTCGCATTTATGCACGCATCGAGATCCAGTCGATCACCCTCGATTTTCTTGCGCAAACGTACTGGGCGGTGCACCTGCACGGCCCGAACCATGTACTTCAGCCGGTTCACGAGCTCGTGATTTCGCTCGAGCAGGTCGTCGATGCGGCGCGGATCCCCCTCTGCTGCAGGACGTTCGAGCAGGGTGCACCAGGCGGGTCGTTCCCTGCCAATCAGATAATCCCATTCATCGTATCGGAGCGGCGGCGACAACGGTTCCTCCGGAACTTCCTTCTGCTGTTGCTTGCCCGCGAGCTTGACGCGCTCTTCCTCGCCGTCAGGGGGTGCACCGTTCTCCGCGTGATCGCGTTCCCTGCCTTCATCGCCACCGGACAATTTTGCGCCCTGGTACGCTAACTCTTCGTTCTCGTCTGGTTGCGCAGGATCGCCAAAATCCCACACTCCCATATTGTCGTCTCGATATGCCGGCTCGACTACATAGGTCCTGAAGTTGAACTGCACTCGCATCTGCCCGAGGTCATTGCCGAGCAAACTTCCC
>LJTS01000210.1 GCA_001304425.1 Betaproteobacteria bacterium SG8_40 | reverse complement strand
GGTTGGGTCAGGGCAACGCGCGAAGTCGCTGCAGACGATCCGTTTGGCAGGGCGCCGTCAGCTGCAAAGGCGGTCATCTCGTTCGCGTCTGCGGGTGCTTGCGCAGACGCCGGTCGCGGCGATTGTTCGCAGAACACCAGACGGCTCGAAGCGTCTGATATGCAGAGGCCATAATCCTCGTTCGCGGCGCCTGCGTAAGTCCAGAGATACTCTGAAGACAACTCGCCCAGGAGCAAGTGGGGCCGCTCGCCAGTCGCTGATTGCACCTCGCGCAATAACGCCGGTTTGGCGTTTTTCCCCGTGCGGTTTGTGATCAGTGCGGTACGTCCGCCGGCGAGGTGTGCCGCGGTCGATGCGTTGAGAGTTCCGAGGGTAGGCGCAACTCCCTTTATGACAATCGACTGACCGCCGTCAAGCAACAACGCCAGGTTGTTGAAGGCATCAAGCCTTTTCGATGTCGATATGTTGCTGAGCGTCTCGGAATGTGCGACGTCAGTACTGACTATGCGGAGCAGATGATCGGCGGCCGAAAGGCGTTCCGCGGTTTGCGCCCCTATCGATTGGGCCAGACGGACCAGATGGTCGCTGGGACGTTGATCTATCAGGCTTTTGATGTCCGGCTGCAGGGCAAGCAGGAGTGCGGCGATGGGGATCAGTATGGCAAATGCGGTGATCAGCAGGTTGCCGTACTGTGTGGCGATACCTCTCGGCTGGCTCGTGCGGGACAACTTGCGTCCCACGCTACTTCCCGTGACTGCGAATGCAGCCCGGTGCGGTCGACACCGCTTCGTATGCGCGTTTCTTGCTGCTGCCGGGAATGGTAAGGAAGTTCTCCGCATGATCTGGTTGTTCAGAAAGTGATGCATGGCGGCAGTTGCTTATGTTTGCCAGGTAGTTACGGGGCGCCATCGCGACTCCGTCAGCGGCAAACCCCGGCCGACGCGCAATGGGTCGCGTATGCGCTGTTCCGGCCGCCTTTGGGTCGAACTTGACCGATTGTGCATGCCTGCGAACGCCGTAATTCGAGCGGCGGACAACGGCTGCAGAGCGGTTTGTTCAACATTCGTGAGCGAGGTGCAATTTCCATTCCGGAAGCCAGCCAGCTAGCGGCACGCCGGGTTTCCTCTTAACTTTCTTCGATTGTGTAATCAGGCACACAATGTGCGATGTATAGCCTTGTCTGAACAACGAGTGCACGTGTCGAAATGTCAGCAACGCCTATACAGCAATGGCTTGACGAGTACTGTCAAGAATCGAGCGGCGTCGCCGCTGGCGTTGTGGTGCTGGCTGAATCGGCCGGCGTAGAGCCGGCTCTGGCGGCGGCCACGAACGCCGATGTGGCGCAGGCCGAAGGCCTCCGCTCCGTTGCCGGTGAAACCTTCAAAACCCAGGCGCCCGTACTTCGGCAGGGTGACGGGCTCAAATCCGGCAGCGAATCCGGATCCCGGGTCATATCCGTGCCCCTGAAAATGGGCGAGCAACCGGTCGGCGCCATTGCCCTTGAGCTCAACGCTGCCCAAAAGAACTCGAGCGAGTCAATGGTGCTCGAGTTATCCAGGGCCACGGATGCTTTCGCGAAAAGCCTTTCCGAGGCTGTTGTTCAGCGGGCAGTTGCCGATGCAGCCCGGTTACTTGAATTCCAGGAACCGTTGCTCACGCATCAGACTCTTCGGGAAGGGGCAACGGCGCTCGCTACCGAACTGGCCAGCGTCCTGAAACTTGATCACGTTTCGATCGGGTTTCGTGATCGTACCTATTCGCGTGTGGAGGCGGTTTCCAGTTTCGCCGACTTCGAGCAAGGCGCGCGCGTCTTCAAGCTCATCTCCATCGCAATGGACGAGGCCATCGACCAGAGTGCGACAGTCGCCCACCCGAGCGTCCAGGAAGACCGCCCGCGGATCAATGTCGCACATGCCGAACTCGGAAAGCATCGCAGTTGCGCGGTGTGTTCCGTGCCGGTTGTCGATGACGGGCAGACCATCGGGGCAATAACTTTCGAGCGCGGAGGCGAGTCGGCGTTCAGCAGGCACGAGGTCGCGGACTTCGAGCAGATCGTTTCCGTTGTCGGGCCGGTTCTCCATCTCAAGCGCGAAACCGAACGTTCATGGCACTGGCGGCTCGGGCGGGCGATCGCTGACATGGCGGCGAGATTCGTGGGGCCTGGCCATGTTGTTTCGAAGTGCGTAGCGGCCGGTGCATTGCTGGTCGTTTGCGCCTCTGTCCTCGTCACCACAGATTACCGCATCGGCGCGCCGGCGCGCCTTGAAGGCTCGGTACAGCGAGCTTTGGTGGCGCCGTCCGAAGGCTATCTGGAATCCGCCTACGTGCGTCCCGGTGACAAGGTGGAAGCCGGACAGGTGCTCGTGGAACTTGCGCGCCAAGACCTCGAGCTCGAGAGGCGCAAGTGGGAAAGCGAGCTGTCGCGCCATGAGAATGCAGCACCCGCAGCGCTGGCGCGCGGGGATCGCAGTGAATTCGTCATCAGCCAGGCCTTTGCCGAAGAAGCGCGGGCAAAGCTCGGGCTGGTCGAAGAACAAATTAGCCGGGCGAGCATTGTCGCGCCGTTCGATGGAGTTGTGATCATGGGCGATCTCAGCCAGACGCTGGGTGCCCCGGTGCGCAGGGGAGATACTCTGGTCACGGTCGCCCCGGCCAACGAGTTTCGCCTGATACTGGAAATTGACGAGCGGGATATCGGGGACATCGCGGTTGGTCAGGCCGGCCACTTGGCACTCGGAGCCATGCCCGACCGTAATTTCGAGTTCCAGGTGCACCGCATCTCACCGGTTGCGCAAGCGCGTGACGGGCGCAATTACTTCGAGATCGAGTGCACGCTTGAAGAGTCGCTTGATGCAATGCGCCCCGGGCTCCAGGGCGTTGCCCGAATCGTCGTTGATCAACGATCGTTCGCCTGGGTGGTGACCCATCGTCTCATCGACTGGATGCGCATTGCTGCGTGGTCTTTGGGAGTGTAAGCGTGAGCGAATCACTTTTCAGCCCACTCTGGTACCGCGTTGCAAGCAGGCGCCCGCGTTTTCGTCGCGATGTGACGGTGCGCCGCATGCGCTACCGCAATTGTGACTGGCATGTCCTTATCAATGAAGCAACTGGACAGCAGCATCGAGCCAGCCAACAGGCCTATGAGTTCATCGGGCGGTGCGACGGCCAGCACACCGTCCAGGAAATATGGGATGACTTGATGGACCGCCTGGGCGATGACGCACCGACCCAGGATGACGTCGTAAAACTGCTCATCCATCTGGATGAGCAGGGAATCTTTGCCTACGAATCGGCGCCCGACGCCGCGACTCTGGTGCGCCGGCGCGAAGAACGGATACAGAAAAAGCGCAAGGCAATGGTAAATCCCTTTGCTTTCCGCATACCGTTTGGCGATCCGAGCGAGCATCTCAAGCGAATCAGGTGGCTCGCCCGACCTTTCGTCAACCTGCCTTTCTTCTGCCTGTGGTCATTGTTGGTGGCGATCGCATTGCTCGCCTGCGTAACCAACTGGCCCGCGATAAAGGCCCACGGCATCGCCAATCTCGGTACGCCGTACTACATCTTTCTTATCTGGCTCAGCTTCCCTTTCATCAAGGCCGTGCATGAACTGGCGCATGCGATCACCGTGATGCGCTGGGGCGGGGAAGTCCGGGAATATGGTTTCACGCTGTTTCTTCTGGTCCCGGCGCCATATGTCGACGCCTCTGATGCCGGCGGCTTTCGTCATCGCGGCCAGCGAGCCTTCGTGGGGGCAGCAGGCATCATCGCCGAACTCGCGCTTGCCAGCCTGGCGTTGTTTATCTGGCTGAATGTGCAGCCGGGAATGGTCAGGGATATTGCGTTTGTGACCATGTTCATCGCCAGTGTCTCGACGCTCATCTTTAACGGCAATCCCTTGCTGCCCTTCGATGCCTATTACGTCCTCAGTGATCTGATAGACGTGCCGAATCTCAATCCACGCAGCAAGAAGTTCTGGAACAACATGCTGCGGCATTTTGTGTTGGGCCCAGATGGTGTCACGGCCGAGCACATGGCAAAAGGCGAAAAGAAGTGGTTGTTCGTCTACTTTCCGCTCTCGATGTGTTACCGGGTGATTGTCTTCGGCGCAATCATTGTTTGGGTCGGCTCGAAATCGCTGGTGCTGGGCATACTGGCGGGACTTTTTGTCCTTTCCACTTTTATCGTGTTGCCGCTCTGGAGAACGTTTGGCGAAATTCTCGCTTCGGTTTCCGCGCACGGCACGAAACGCCGCTCGTGGCTGGCAATTGGCGGTATCTTCGCCGGGTTCTTCCTGCTGGTGGGCGTTTTCCCCATGCCGCACAACACTCTTGCTCATGGGGTCGTTTGGTTGCCCGATCAGGCGAGAGTGAGGGCCAAGACAGGCGGGTTCGTATCCAGCGTATTGGTGCGCAACGGTGAGTACGTTGAGCCGGGACGCACACTTGTTGTTCTGGAGGACAGCGCGTTATTGGCCGACAGGCAGGCTCTCGAGAGCCAGCTGGAACGCGCAACCACGCAACGTTTCGCAGCGATGTTTGCAGATGCCGAGCGCGCCCAGAAACTCGAGAAAGAAATAGAGCGTTTACGCGGCGATTTGCGCAGAGCGGAAGAAAAGATCGCAGACCTTGAGATCCGCAGTCGCGTTTCAGGGCAACTGGTCATGCCGCGGCAGGATGATCTTGTCGGCACATTTGTCAGTCAGGGCAGCACGCTGGGCTACGTGTTCGAGGCGGAGCAGATAGCCATTCGCGCAGCGGTCCCCGAATACGATGCCGCCCTGGTGCGGCAGGACACACGCGGTATCGCGGTGCGCATTTCGGACCGGCCGGAGGAGCCGCTCCTCGCGCAACTCGTTCGTGACGTTCCTGCAGCCACGCAGACCTTGCCAAGCCCGGCTTTGGGCGATCGAGGCGGTGGTTCGCTCGTGACCGACCCTTCAGATGCGGACGGTGTGCGCGTAGTCGAACCCGTCGTGCTATTCGATCTTGCGTTACCGGGAACAACCCTCGAGCGGGCTGGCGGGCGCGCCTGGGTTCGTTTCGAGCACAGTGCCAAACCACTTGCCAGTCAGTGGTACAGGCGCATGCGGCAGGTCTTCCTTCAACAATTTAATCCGGTGAGTTGAAATGTTTGAAGACGCGAAGATGCCAATACCATCATTTAATTGTCACCTGATGATTCCGGGCTGGCGCGAAATGGGGAGGTGCGCGTGAGAAGCGTCGTCCTGCCGGCTCCGGGGATTGTTTTTGGTTCCTACCCCGAGCGTCGCCCGTCAAGAGATACGGAGCATGGTCGCAGCGCATCGGCACTGCCGGGGTTTCTGCGTACCGATCCGGTCAAGCGGTTTGCCCGCAACGTCGCGGGCGCTCGGAAACGACGCGAAGAGGTGTCGAACCTGTCGCAAGCGCAACTCGAACAGGCGCTCCTGAAGCTCCGTGCGCAAATGTCGCGGGACGGCTTGGCAGATGAACTGATTACCGAAGCGTTCGGCCTGATTTCACATATGAGCCATGCAGCGCTTGGAATGGCTCCATTCGACTCCCAGTTGCTGGCCGCCAGGATCATGCTGGAGAACCGGCTCG
>LJTS01000209.1 GCA_001304425.1 Betaproteobacteria bacterium SG8_40 | reverse complement strand
TTCAGTGATGCGAGGGTCGTTGAAGAGTCCGCGAAACTGCCGCGTGTCCGCTCCTGCGGTATGCAGGCACAGCAGCGGTATCCCTTGCCCCGCTTCCTCGAAATAGATCCGGTAATCGCGCCCGTCCAGATCGAAGCGAACATATCCTCCGTGAACAGCTTCGAGCATTGCGTTCATGGCATTTTGCGCAGGTGCAGCAGCAGCAGCTTCAGGCACATCAGGTGTGCGTAGAATTTCCGGGTGTCACCGCCGAGCACGATCTCGCCGCTGCGAAAGAACGCGAAGATATCCTGCTCGCGCGGCGCTGGCCGCGCCGCGGCGAAACGGTCCCATGCACTGGCGCTGCCGTTCAGAGCAAAATCACACTGCGGCATGACAAACGGCCCGCTCTCCACCGGGTCGACCCTACCGTCACGCACCGTGACAAGGTACTGCTCCTCTCCCCAGCCTAGCAGCACACGGAAATTCGAACCCGCGCTGCGGCGGGCGAACACCGCATCGCTGTTGACCTGCTGCCTGAAACGCTCCCAGTTCAATTCAGTCATCCAACTCGATAGTCCCGTCAATCGGTTGCTGTCCGGCATGATCCGCGGCTTGCCCCTGATCCGATGCACAGAACCGCCCGCGGGCAGTCAACCGGCACCTTGCCGCTCCGGGTTCATAATAACCTCATGACGATGGAAAAATTCCACCGCCCTTTCGGCCAACGATTGACGGCGCATCACTTTGTTGTCACCGTCGCACAACGGGCAAGGGAAAACAACGAAGATAGCGTAACCGGGAACTGATACGCATGGCGACTAAAAACGAAGGCACAAATGACAAAGCGGCCCCCTTGCGCAATGTGCGCGTTGCCAACGTCGGGTCCGGTTGGGCGAGCCGCGTTGCCGCGATGCTGCTCGCAGAGCAAGGTGCGGACGTGATCGAAATTGTCCGCCCCGGGCGCGCTGCACACCCGTGTGACCCCTTGCTCGATCGCGGCAAACGCCTGCTGGAGGCCGACCTCGGCAATGCCGCAACGAAAGCGCAATTGGTCGCCCTGCTGGCCGATGGCGATATTGTGTTGGAGAACATGCGCCCGGGCGCCGCCGCGCGGCTCGGGGTGGACCACGCCAGCGTCGACCGGCACGGCAAGCTCGTTTACGTCTCGTTGCCGGGATTCGCCGAGGGCGACGAACATCAGCAACATGCCGCGTGGGAAGGCGGTATCAACGCGGCCGCCGGTGTGTACACGGATATTCCGCCGCTCGTGCCGCTGATCGGCGGCGACCCGGTTTATTCCGCAATCCCGATGGCATCCGCTTACGGCGGCATACTCGGCGCGTTGACAGCATCGCTGGGCCTGTTTCACCGGCAGCGCTGCGGACGCGGACAACGCTTCGAGGTGCCGCTGGCCGATGCGGTCATGTCGGCGATGGCGCTGCTGATCATCCGGATTGAAGGGCAACCGCATCGCTACAACTTTCCTCCGCTGGATGACACCATGATGCACACGGTGTTTCCGATGCTGCGCGATTTGCGCGAACACCTCACCGATCAACACATCGCCACCATCACCGGCTATCTGAAGAGCCGTGCCATGCCGGGCCTCAATTTCTATGAATGCGCCGATGGCCGAATTCTGTTTATCTGCGCCATGGATCACGTCTACCAGACCCGCGCGTTCCTCCAGACGGTCGGGGTCTATGACAGAGTCATAGCCGAAGGCATGATCGCCGATAACCCCTACAGCGAAAGCGGCGCGGGAAACAACATCTACAACGGCGGCGAACTCTCCCCGCAATGGCGCAAGCGTTTGCTTGAACTCGTTTCCGCCAGCATCAGAACGCGGTCCGGCAAGGAATGGGAAACACTGCTACGCCAGGCCAACGTCCCGGCCACGGTGGTACAGACCGACGCGGAATGGCTTGCCGAACCGCGCCTTACCGAGGCCGGGATAACGGCCGATCTCGACGACCCCGTCGTCGGGCCGGCACGCATGCCCGGGCGCTTCGTTTCGATCGAAAGCGCGGCATTGCACACGCCGCCGCTCCGCCCGCGCAAAAAAGCGGAAGACATCAAATGGCTGAACGCTCCGATCGCACCGGCGCCGTCGGGCGAACCCGTCGTCGTAGCGGGCCCGGCCGCCGGGCGAACGCTGGCGGAACATGGCGCCGATGTCATTCGTATCGACCCTCCGGCGCCGCAAGCCGGCCCGCGAAACACCATGTGGTTCGGCGTCGAGGTCAATCAGGGCAAACGCGCCGTCATTCTTGACCTGAAAACGGAATCCGGGCGCGAGGCACTGGCGTGCCTGGTACGGAAAACCGATGTGGTGCTGCATAATTTTCTCGACCGGTCAGCGCGCTCGCTCGGCATCGCCCATGAGCAACTCGCCGCCGTCAACCCGGACATCATTTCGTGCCAGATCAGCGCCTGGGGCGGCAGCGAGGGTGGAGCGTACAAGGACGACCCCGCATTCGATCCGGTACTGCAAGCCGCTTCCGGCATCATGGCGCGCTATGGCCAGCCGGACAAACCGGCTCTGCATGGCATTGCGTCTTGCGTTGACTACATGACGGGTTATTGCGCCACGCTAGGAATTGCCCAGGCTCTGTTTGCCCGCGAACGCGGCGATGGCGGCAGCCATGTCCGTACGTCGCTCGCGATGGGCGCGCAACTGGTGCAGTTCCCGTTCATGACGCGCCATGCAAAGTCGGAGCAGGACATTCCTTCCGGTCAGCAAGCGCGCGGCGACGGCTGCGAACAAAGCCTGTACAAGCTCCTCGATGGCTGGGCATTTGTCGGTTGCCGTCCCGGTGACGGTTACAAGCTCGCGGAAGCGATCGGGGCGGCAACGGTTTCGCTACACGCGATCGGCGAGCGATTGCAGGCGCTCAGCCTGGCACAACTGCGCGAGCGGCTGGCGTCAGTGCCGGGCGCGGGCGCGATCGCCGTACAGACGCTGGCGCAATTGCGCGACAAGCATACCGTTGACGAAACATCCGCCGGCAGCGACACCATGCCGAACGGGTCGTTTCGATTGCGGCGCGGCGCGCATCCCTCCGGCTATCCGACCACGCTGCCGCTGGCAACCTGGATACGTCCGGCGTTGTCGGCGGTGACTGCACTGCAGCCTGCACCTGCTCCGGGCACGCATACCCTGGAAGTGCTGCGGGCAGCGGGCTGCACTGAAGCGCAGATCGACGATCTCGTCAGGAACGGTGTCGCCCAAACCGGCTGGAAACTGCTGCACCGTTATCTGCCATATTGACGAGTCCCGCCTCGATTGGAGGCTGCGGTCGCGGGCGGAATTCCCAATCCGGCCTGATGTGCCGGCGCCGTTTCGGTATGCCGGGTGAATCCGGCTTTCTGGCCGGGAATGACGCCTCCGGCAATGCGTCAGGCGCTGCGCCGAAAGCGCGAAAAATCCGGCTTTCGCTTTTCCAGAAACGCGCTGAATGCCTCCTTCGCCTCGTCCGACGACAGACGCTCGGCAAACACTGCCGTTTCCTTTTCGATTTGCGCCAGTATCGCGGACGGGTCGCCGCGTAGCAATCTGCGCGCCGCTGCCAGGGCTCCGGGGGGCTTCGCGGCCAATCGTGCGGCCGCCTGCAATGCGACCGCTTCGAGTTCATCCGCAGGCACGATTCGATTGACAAGGCCGGCCTCGTGCGCGCGCTCGGCATCGAAAGGCTCGCCCAGACACAGCAGTTCGAACGCACGTTGCGGCCCCATGCGCAACGGCGCGAGCAAGCTCGACCCCGCTTCCGGCACGATGCCGAGGTCGAGAAAAGGCGTTCGCAGGCTGGCAGCCGGGCTGGCATATACCAGATCGCAATGAAACAGCATGGTGGTGCCGATGCCGACGGCGAGGCCATCTACCGCGGCAATCATCGGCTTTGCGACAACCGGCAATAACCGGATCAGTCCGGGCGCGCCACGCTCCAGATCACGCGCCTTGCCATCGTGGCGCGCAAAGTCGCCGATATCGTTGCCCGCGGTAAACACGCCGCCGTTGCCCAGAAAAACATGCGCACTGACCCGCTCCGACGCATCGCCCGCAACCAGCGCATCGATGATGCAATCGTACATGGCGCGGGTAAGCGCGTTTTTCTTGGCGGGCCGGTTGAAGCGTATAGTCTGTATCCCGTCGCGCGTTTCGACAATCACTTCTTCGGGCATCATTCAGTCCTCTTGAATACGGGGAAAACCCGCCGCCATTTTCACCGCCCGCCGCGAGCGGCCGGCCGCGCGTTCAGAAACTCTCGGACCAGGGCCGCAAGTCCTGCTCCAATGTCCACGCACTGCGATGCTGCAAATGCAGTTGCCAGTAGGTCTCGGCAATTGCGTCAATGGACAGAAGGCCATCGGGCCCGCTCTGTTTCTCGCGCTCGGGCATGCGCGATTTCAGCCGGTAACCGGAGATGCCGCCGTCGATGATGACGTGCGCGACATGAATGCCCTTGGGGCCGAACTCACGCGCCATGCTTTGCGACACCGCGCGCAGGCCCGCCTTGGCGGCAGCGAAGGCGGCGAAATATGCTTTCCCGCGCAGCGAGCCCGATGCACCGGTGAACAATATCGTGCCCCGGCCACGCGGCACCATGCGCCGCGCTGTTTCGCGACCGGTCAGGAAACCGGCCAGACAGTGCTCGCGCCAGATCGCTTCGAAATCGGCAGTCGCGAGATCGAGAAACGAGTCCTGGCGGTTACTGCCGGAGTTCTGCAGCACCAGTGCCAGCGGCCCCTTGCTTTCCGCCGTTTCGACGAAACGGATGGCATCGCTTTCACGGGCGGCATCTCCGACTACCGCCTCGGCCGAGCCGCCGCTTGCCCGGATCTCTTGCGCCACGCGTTCGACTTTTTCCGCGGTACGTCCCGCGACCACAACGTGAAGACCTTCGCGTGCAAACCGCCGCGCCGCCGCAGCACCAAGCCCTTCGCTGGCGCCTACCCCGACAATCAATGCGGTGCCCTGTTCCGGCATGGTGATATCTCTCGATGCAATCAGAAAATAACGAACGGCTCAGACGCGGTACGAAACGCCTTTGCGATCAAGCATGCGCAACATCGCTTTCCAGCACAGGTCGATTTCGGCGCCGCCCTCATCCTGGAATTGTTGATATCCCTTGTTCGCAGCCTGCTCACCGATCAGCTGCAATTCGGCCTTTCCACCGGCAATGGCATCGACCTGGATCTGGCACGCCGTGTCCAGGTAATACATGATCTCGAACGCTTCGCTGACGGTCTGACCAACCGACAGCAGCCCATGGTTGCGCAGAATCATTGCCTTGGACGTCGAACCCAGGTCGCCGGCCAACCGGTCGCGTTCATCCATGTCGAGCGCGATGCCTTCGTAGTCGTGGTAAGTCAGCATGCCGTATGTTCGCAACGAATGCTGGCTGATCGGCAGCAATCCGCTTTTCTGCGCCGACACCGCCACGCCGGCCCTTGTGTGCGTATGAATCACACAATTGACCTCGGGGCGCGCCGCATGCACGCAACCATGGATCACGAAGCCGGCGCGATTGACACCGAGGCCGGTGACATCCTCGATGACGTTGCAGTCCTTGTCGATCTTCACCAGGCTCGAGGCTGTAATCTCGTCGAACATCAGCCCGTAAGGATTGATCAACATGTACTCACTGCCGGGTACGCGGGCGGTGAAGTGGGTAAAGATCAGGTCAGTCCAGCGAAACTGGGCCGCGAGTTGATAGGCCGCGGCGAGATCGCATCGGATCTGCCACTCCTCGTCGCTGATGCGGGCACGCAAGCTGGTCGAATCAACAGCCGAAAGAACGGTTTTGGCGGTCATTGCATTCCCCTGTATACGTAAATGTCCTGTTGGTTGATGGTCGTGGCGCCGCGACTCCCGCCGGACCACTGGCCGCAGCCCGGCGTCGCAACGACGATACCCGCAGTTTACCCCGGCCCGGCCCGGCGCCTTTTCCGGCTCGACCTTTATATCCAGCCGATCGCGCCAATCACTGCGCCCGCCGCAATCAACAACAGCAGGTGCACGCGTGTCTTCCAGACCAGTAACGCCGCCATGACCGTGAGCACCAGATGATGCCAGCCCTCTATCGCTGTGGCGAGAATCCAGCCCGTTGCCATCAACAGTCCGACCACCAGCGGCGCCATTCCCGCTTTGAGGGCACGCACGCTCAGCCAGTGGCGCCGCGCCTGTCCCCAACGGGCGGCCAGCAGCGCCAGGGTGGTCGACGGCAGCATGATTGCCGTCAGAATCGCGACCGCGCCGGCAATGCCCGCTGCCTGATACCCCATCACCGCTACGAACAACACGTTCGGTCCCGGGGAAGCCTGGGCAATGGCAATCGACGCGCTGAATTGCGCGTCCGTAATCAGCCCCATCTGGTCTACCATCACCCGGTGCATGTCGGACGCGACCGTGATCGCACCGCCTATCGACAGCAGCGACAACAGCAGGAAGTGACCCAGCAGAATCAACCAGTCAGATGCCGGCATGGCTTCAGTCATTGGCAGCGCCAGCGGCGCGCAACCTGGTCCAGGCAAAAGCACATGCGAGCGAACCCAGCACGAGCAGCACCCACACCAGCGGCAACCGGAGCAGCGCGACCGAGACAAACATTCCTGCGCCGGCAATCCAGCACACCCGCGCGCCCATCGGATTCGAAGCCAGCGCGCTGGCCAGTTTCAGTGCCGTGCCGAGTATCAGGCCGGCGGCCACTGCGCCCATGCCGCGGAATGCACCGGCAACGACTGCATCGGTTGCGTATTGTGCATAGGCTGCGGCCACGGCGAGCACAATCACCAGCGGCAAGGCCATCATTCCGCCAAGCGCGGCAAAAGCGCCGCGCCAGCCGAAGAACCTGTCCCCCGTCATCAGCGCCACATTGCACACATTGGGGCCGGGCAATACCTGGGCGAGTGCGAGAATCTCGATGAACTGGTCGCGCGTAAGCCACTGCCGCTGTTCGACCAGTACACGTTGCGCAACGGCAATCACGCCGCCGAACCCCTGCAGCGCGAGCAGCGTGAAGACCAGGAAAAGCTGCAGCGGCGACTCCGGCACGGGCGTTGTTGCGTCACCCGTGTTTTCGGTGGCCAATACCTGCTTGCCGTCCACCTACTGCTCCAGTTCTGGATAGTGGCGAAACACGCCGTCTTCGTTGAAGCCGATGCGCCGTTGCGACGCAAGGTAGGACGCGACATTCGCGTCAGCCATGACCCTGTCGTGCAGCGCGGTCAGCCTGCCGTAATAGCGCTTGCGGCGCGACATCGACTTTGGAAACGCGTAGCGTAATCCGGCCATGAGCTGAAACATCGACAGGTCGACGTAGGACAGCTTGCGGCCGATGACGTGGCCGCGGCCGCCGGCATTCTTCTCGATTGCCCGCTCGAAATAGCCCAAATACTTGGGCAGGCGTTCAGCGAGGAAATACCGCGTGCGATCGCGCGCCTCGGGTAGCTGCTGGTCGTAATACAGCGAGGATGCAATCGGGTGATGCGTGTCGTGTATCTCACTGACAAAGTCGGTAACGGTCAGCTGCAACTGGTGCGCCCAAAGCCGTCCGGCTTCTGATTTGGGCGCAAGCCCGAGCCGCGGCCCGAGGTAATGAAGGATGTTCGCCGTCTGGGCAATGACAAGCTTGCCGGCGCGAAGAAACGGGGGCGCGAACGGCTCGCGATCGCTCTCGTCCATCAATCGCAGCATCGCATCCACCCCTTTGCCGCG
>LJTS01000208.1 GCA_001304425.1 Betaproteobacteria bacterium SG8_40 | reverse complement strand
AAATGAAAAGAAATGAGATTCGTAACCGGTTCCTGAAGTTCTTCGAGAAGAACGGCCACGCCGTCGTCGCATCCAGTCCGCTGGTGCCGGGAAACGACCCCACTCTGCTGTTTACCAATGCCGGCATGGTGCAGTTCAAGGATGTGTTCCTCGGACAGGAACACCGGCCATACTCGCGCGCGACGACGTCCCAGCGCTGCGTGCGCGCCGGCGGCAAGCACAACGACCTGGAAAACGTCGGCTACACGGCGCGTCATCACACCTTCTTCGAAATGCTGGGCAATTTCAGCTTCGGGGACTATTTCAAGCGCGACGCCATACGCTTCGCCTGGCAATTGCTGACAAAGGAATATGGTCTCGACCCGCAGCGCATGTGGATCACCGTGTACGAGACCGATGACGAGGCTTACGACATCTGGGCCAATGACATCAAGGTTCCGGTCGAGCGCATTGCCCGCATTGGCGACAAACCGGGCGGCGCTCCGTACCAGAGCGACAACTTCTGGCAGATGGGCGACACCGGTCCGTGCGGGCCGTGTTCGGAGATCTTCTGGGATCACGGGCCGGAAGTGGAAGGCGGGCCACCGGGGAGCGCCGACGACGATGGCGACCGCTACATCGAGATCTGGAACCTCGTGTTCATGCAGTTCAACCGTGACGAGCAGGGCACATTGCATCCTCTGCCGAAACCCTCGGTCGATACCGGGATGGGTCTGGAACGCATTGCCGCGGTGTTGCAGGGGGTGCACTCGAACTACCAGATAGACCTGTTTCAGGACCTGATCCGGGCTGCTGCGCGGGTGACCGGCAGCAAGGATCTGGAAAACAATTCCCTGAAGGTGATTGCCGATCACATCCGCGCCTGCAGCTTTCTGATTGCAGACGGAGTGATTCCCGGAAACGAGGGGCGCGGTTACGTGTTGCGGCGGATCATTCGCCGCGCCATCCGTCACGGCTACAAGCTGGGGTGCAGGAAGCCATTCTTTCATTTGCTGGTGGCGGACTTGTCCAGCGTCATGGGCGAAGCCTTTCCGGAACTGCCGGCGGCGCAAGCGCGCGTGGCGGAAACCCTGAAGCAGGAAGAGGAGCGGTTTGCCGAAACACTCGAGAACGGCATGGGCGTGCTGGAGAGTGCATTGCTGCGCGAGGACCGGATGCTGGACGGTGAGACGGTGTTCCGTCTTTATGACACCTTCGGGTTCCCGGTAGACCTGACGGCAGACATCGCACGCGAACGCGGCGTGCAGGTCGACTTCGCCGGATTCGAGGCGGCGATGGAAAGGCAGCGCGAGCGTGCCCGTGCCGCGTCACGCTTCCAGAGTGCCCGAGGTGTGGAGTACAGCGGGCAGGCGACGGAGTTTCACGGCTACGAATCGCTCAATGTGCAAGGCACCGTGGTCGCGCTTTATCGTGAGGGTACGTCCGTTGAGCGTCTCGGCAAAGGCGAGCGCGGCATCGTCGTGCTCGATCGCACGCCTTTCTACGCGGAGTCAGGCGGCCAGGTCGGTGACCGGGGCATCCTGGTGACCGCGACCAGTCCGTTTGCGACGTTCAGGGTTGCCGACACCCAGAAGATCCAGTCCGAGGTGTTTGGTCACCACGGCGAAGTTGCCAAGGGCGAAATGAAGGTTGGCGACATCGTCAATGCCCAGGTGGACCTGCGTCTGCGCAGCGCGACAATGTTCAACCACTCGGCCACACACCTGATGCACGCTGCATTGCGTAAGGTCCTGGGAGGGCATGTGCAGCAGCGGGGCTCGCTCGTCGACGAGCACAGAACCCGGTTCGACTTTTCGCATCCGAAGCCGATGACGGCCGAGGAGATTGCGCGCGTTGAGTACCTTGTGAACGAGGAAATTCGCCGCAACGTCCTGGTCGAAGCGCAGGTCATGAAGTATGACGACGCGATCGGGGCCGGGGCGATGGCCTTGTTTGGCGAGAAATACGGTGATGAGGTGCGCGTGATCGCCATGGGCGAGTTTTCCACCGAGTTGTGCGGTGGCACGCATGTCGATCGCAGCGGCGACATCGGATTTTTCAAGGTCGTGCTGGAAACCGGCGTGGCCTCGGGCGTGCGGCGTGTCGAGGCGGTGACCGGGGAAGGCGCGCTCGAGTACGTGCAGAAGCGCGAGAGCCAGTTTGCGGAAATTGCTGCCGCGCTGAAAGCCGGACCGGACGAGGTTGAGCACCGCCTGGTGCAGGTGCTGGAAAACGTGAAGCGCCTCGAGAAGGAAATTGGCCGGCTCAAATCCAGGATCGCCAGTTCCCAGGGTGACGATCTGGCGGAGCAGGCGCTGAGCATAGGTCCGATCAAGGTGCTGGCGACCAAACTCGACGGTGCCGACGCGAAGACGCTGCGCGAAACCATCGACAAGCTGCGCGACAAGCTCAAGAGTGCTGTCATCGTGCTCGGCAGCGCCGAGGCAGGCAAGGTTACTTTGATTGCCGGTGTCACGCCCGACCTCACCGCAGACGTCAAAGCTGGCGAACTGGTCAATTTTGTTGCCCGGCAGGTTGGCGGCAAAGGCGGCGGGCGGCCCGACATGGCGCAGGCGGGGGGAACCGAGCCAACCGCGTTGCCGCAGGCGTTGGCGAGTGTCTCCGAGTGGGTCAAGGAAAGACTGCCTGCTGCAGCTGACTAGCGCGGCCGGTTACCTGGCCGCGACCGTTGGAAGGGCCCGGCGATGCCGTGGCGCGGGCCGACGTTTCGGCCCATTGTGGTCAGCGACGAACGGACGGAATGGGCCGGGCCGACGCGGAATGTTTCCACGCTTCTCCTGGAAGTCCTAGAAGGGCAACTGTGCGGTCGGTTTTACGCGGAGCAGCGCTTTGCGAAAAGCGTCCTGGATACGTTCGATCGCCGCGTTGTCGTTTCCTTCGAAACGCAGCACGACAACAGGTGTCGTGTTCGACGCGCGCGCCAGTCCGAATCCGTCGGGGAACTCGACCCGCAGTCCGTCGATTGTGATGATGTTGGTTGCGCCCGGAAAGTCTGCCGATTTCTGCAGCGCCGCGATGAAATCCTGGTTTTCGCCTTCCGCGAGCTGTATCTGCAATTCCGGTGTGTTCACTGAATCGGGCAATTCGTCGAACGCCGCCCTGATGTCGTCCTGCTTGCTCAGATATTCGAGCAGGCGCGCGCCGGCATATACGCCGTCGTCGAAGCCGTACCATCGTTCACCGAAGAACATGTGACCACTCATCTCTCCGGCGAGCGGTGCACCGGATTTCTTCATCTGTGCCTTGATCAGCGAATGCCCGGTCTTCCACATGGTCGGCTTGCCGCCGTGCTTGCTGATCCAGGGCGCGAGGTTACCGGTGCATTTGACATCGAACAGAATCTCGGCGCCGGGGTTGCGCGAGAGCACGTCCGCGGCGAAAAGCATCAATTGCCGGTCCGGGTAGATGATCTTGCCTTCGCGGGTGACAACTCCGAGGCGGTCGCCATCGCCATCGAAGGCGAGACCGATTTCGGCGCTGCCCTTGCCCAGCGCCTGGATCAGATCGGATAGATTCTTCGGTTGCGACGGATCCGGATGGTGATTCGGAAATGTTCCGTCCACTTCGCAGAACAGTTCCTCGACCTCACAACCCAGCCGCCGGTAAAGATCCGGCGCGATGCCGCCGGCGACCCCATTACCGCAGTCCACGGCAATGCGCATCGGGCGGGCAAGCTTGAGGTCCGAGGTGATCCGGTCCAGGTAGGCGTCCCTGATTTCCTGTTTCGACAATGATCCTTTACCAGTGCGCAGTCTGCCTTGTTCGATGCGCGTTCTGAGTCCGGCGATCTGCTCGCCCGACAGCGTGTCGCCGGCAATCATCATCTTCAGGCCGTTGTAATCCGGAGGATTGTGGCTGCCGGTAACCATCACGCCACTGCCGGTGCCGAAATGATAGGCGGCAAAGTAGAGCATTGGCGTGGTGACCTGGCCGACGTCGATCACCTTGATGCCGGCCATTTGCAGCCCGCGGGCCAGCGCGGCCGAGAGTTCCGGGCCGGAAAGCCGGCCGTCACGGCCGATGCAAACCGAATCGCGGCCGCGGTCGATGGCTTCCGAGCCGATTGCATGTCCGATCTGCGTCACCGATTCGCTGGTGAGCGTGTCGCCGACGATGCCGCGGATGTCGTAAGCCTTGAATATCTGTTTTGCTGGAAGCATTGCGTGAGTCCGGAAGCAGTTTCCTGGTTGGTTTATTCGTCTGATACGTGCATTCGTGCCGCTGGTACGGCGTTACCGCAGTCCGCCTGGCCGTCCCCGGGCAGTTGTTGGGCGAGGAATTCGAGCACGCGATGCGGCAACCACGAAAGGTTACCCGGAAACGCGCCCGACACAAAGCCGACGTGCCCGCCCTGTTCGGTGAATTCGAATTCGACTGCCGAGCCCTTTTGTTGCGCAATGGGCAGATAACGGCCCGGCAGGAAGGGGTCGTTACGCGCATGTACCAGCAAAGTTGGAATGGCGATGTGGTGCAGCTCATCCAGCGTGCTGGCACGGGTCCAGTAATCATGTACGTCCCGATAGCCATGTACCGGCGCCGTGAAGGCATCGTCGAATTCGCGCAGCGTATAAGCGGTGCGCACGCGCCGCAGGCGTTGTGGATCGGGGAAGCGGGCGAGTTTCTCGCGTGCTTTCGGTTTGAGTGTGCGCAGGAAATGCAGGCCGTAAAAACGGTTGATGCCGGCACCGAGCCGGTGGCCGGCGGTCATCAAATCGATCGGCGCGGATATCGCGCTTGCGCCTGCGACGACGGCTGCTGCAGCCTGCCCCTCGCGCGCCAGCCACTTGAGCAGGGCATTGCCGCCGAGCGATACGCCGACGGCGAAAAGGCAGTTCGCCGTGCGTGCTTTTATCAGGCGCACGATCCAGTCTATTTCATCGGCATCGCCGGAATGGTAGGCGCGGGGCAGGCGGTTTGGCTCACCGCTGCAACCGCGGAAATGCGCGACCACGCCGCGCCAGCCACGGGCGGCGACGGCGCGCATCAGATTGCGCGCGTAGTGGCTGCGCGAGCAGCCTTCCAGGCCGTGGAACAACACGACGGTTGGCGCATCGCGGTCGCCGTCGACCCAGTCGAGGTCAACGAAATCGCCATCGGGCGTCTCGATGCGTTCGCGACGGTAAACCGGCACCGGTGAGCGCATGAACAGATACGGGTAAATCGTTTGCAAGTGGCCGCCCGGCAGCCACCAGGGGGCTCGATAGGGACGGTGCTTCGCCATCAGTGAAGTAAACCGGGGGGATCGTCAGGCGCGTCCGGATGATCGGGTACCAGCGAGGCGTGATGCACCAGCATCTGCCAGCCACGATCGGACAACGTGAAGATGTTGGTGGCAACAACGGACGTCGGAGAGATCGGGCCTTCGGCAGGGGTTATGCGCTCAAAAACACTGTGGATCGAGGTCATGCGGCCGGGAAATGTCCGCGCGGCCACCAGTTGGAATCGCAGTTTCGGGCCGGCGGAGAAGATCTGGCGCCACGACTCGCGCACTTCGGCGATACCGGTATGACGGGTTCCCCCGGGGTGAATGCACAGGATGTCTTCTTCCTCGGCCCACACCGCCATCATCTGGGTGAGGTCGGCGTTCTGAAACGCCGTG
>LJTS01000207.1 GCA_001304425.1 Betaproteobacteria bacterium SG8_40 | reverse complement strand
ATTACGCTCGACGAACTCATCGAAATCGTGCCCGGGCCCGATTTCCCGACCCGGGGGATTATTTACGGCACCGCCGGCATTCGCGAAGCCTATCGCACCGGGCGGGGGCGGGTTGTCATGCGGGCGCGCACCCATTTCGAGGAAGTCGACAAAAGCGGCCGGCAAGCGATTATCGTCGACGAGTTGCCTTACCAGGTCAACAAGTCCGCGCTGTTGATACGCATCGGTGAACTGGTCCGCGAAAAGCGTATCGAAGGCATCTCGGAAATTCGCGATGAGTCCGACAAATCGGGTATGCGGGTTGTGCTCGAGCTCAAGCGCAGCGAAATTCCCGAAGTCATCCTGAACAACCTCTACAAGGACACCCAGCTCCAGGACACCTTCGGCATGAACATGGTGGCCCTTGTCGATGGTCAACCGCGCCTGCTCAACCTCAGGCAGATCATCGACGAGTTCATTCGCCACCGCCGCGAGGTCGTTACCCGGCGATCGGTGTTCGAGTTGCGAAAGGCGCGCGAGAGGGGCCATGTTCTCGAGGGTCTCGCCGTCGCACTTTCCAATGTCGACGAAATCATCGCCCTGATCAAGGCGGCGCCGGCGCCTGCGGATGCCAAGCAGCAATTGATGGTGCGGACCTGGCGCTCCAGCCTGGTCGAGGAAATGCTGGCGCGCTCGGGCGGCATTCAGAGTAAGCCGGACGGTCTTCCGGCCGAGTACGGGCTGAACGACGACGGTTATCGTTTTTCCGACGTGCAGGCGCAACGCATTCTGGAGATGCAGTTGCAACGCCTGACCGGCCTCGAACAGCGCAAGATCGAGGAAGAGTACCGGGAAGTGATGGATACGATTGCCGATTTGCTCGACATACTGGCAACTCCGGAGAGAATCAGGACCATCATTGCGGACGAGCTGAAGCAGACGCGGCAGGAGTTCGCCGATGCGCGGCGCAGCGAAATAGAGCAAAACGCGCAGGAAATCTCGCTCGAGGACCTGATCGCGCCGGAAGACGTGGTGGTGACGTTGTCGCACACGGGCTACATCAAGGCGCAGCCCCTCGACGACTACCGTGCGCAGAAGCGTGGCGGCCGCGGCAAGCAGGCAGCGAAGACGAAAGAAGACGATTTCATCGACAGCCTGTTCATCGCCCACACCCACGATTACATCCTTTGTTTTTCGGACCGTGGCCGCCTCTATTGGCTCAAGGTCTACGAGGTTCCGCAAGGAGCCAGAACGAGCCGCGGCAAGCCCATAGTCAACGTCGTGCAATTGGCCGAGGACGAAAAGATTACCGCGATCCTGCCGGTCAAGGAGTTCGACGATGGCCATTTCGTCTTCATGGCCACTGCCAACGGTACGGTCAAGAAAACGCCCTTGTCGGACTTTTCGCGGCCACGGCAGATGGGAATCAGGGCGGTTGACCTTGACGAGGGCGACTACCTGATCGGAGTCGCGTTAACCAATGGCCATCATGACATCATGCTGTTCTCGGACGCGGGCAAGGCAGTGCGTTTCTCCGAGCAGGACGTCCGGCCGATGGGGCGCACCGCGCGCGGCGTCAGGGGTATGCGGCTTGGGCCTGACCACCAGCTCATTTCACTGGTTGCGGTGGAAGACGAGCAATTGGCGGTGTTGACAGCGACAGAGAACGGATTCGGCAAGCGCACCCAGGTGGCTGAGTACACGCGGCACGGGCGTGGGACCCAGGGCATGATCGCGATTCAGACAACGGCGCGAAATGGCCGCGTGGTTGCCGCCAGGCTCGTCGCCAATGATGACGAGATCATGCTGATTACGACCGGCGGTGTCCTGATCCGGACTCACGTCAGCGAGATCCGGGAAATGGGCAGGGCAACGCAGGGTGTAAGGCTGATCAACCTCGGGGAAGACGAGCATCTTGCCGGGCTGGAAAAAATTGTCGACAAGGACGATGAGCAGGAAGAGAACGGTAAAGCCGTCGGAGAATCGGGCCCGGCACCCGAGACGGACGAAAAGAGCGACTGATCTCTGAACGTTTTGGGGAACGCTGACGCAGACGCAACGGGCTACGCAGAACGCGATCAGCAATGGTGCAAAAAAACGACCGGTCCGAAGAGGCCGGTCAGGGGAACGGGAAGAAATCGGGTGACGAGGGTTTTCAACTTCAGCGCGGGTCCGGCCGTATTGCCGGAGGCAGTGCTTTCGCAGGCACGTGACGAGATGCTCGACTGGCACGGTGCCGGCATGTCGGTCATGGAAATGAGCCATCGGAGCAAGGAGTTCGTTTCAATAGCAGAAGCGGCGGAAGCCGATCTCCGGGCGCTGCTGTCCATACCGGATGAATATAAGGTCTTGTTTCTTCAGGGTGGCGCAACGTCCCAGTTCTCCATGGTCCCGCAGAATCTCCTTGGCGGAAGAAGCAGCGCCGACTATGTATGTACCGGCGAGTGGTCCCTTAAGGCGATTGCCGAGGCACAGAAGTTCTGCACCGTGAACGTCGCGGCGTCTTCCGAGGACAAGGGCTTCAGCTACGTTCCTGGACGTGATTCCTGGCGGCTCGGGCAGTCTGCCGGCTATGTCCATATCACCAGCAACGAGACAATCGGGGGCATCGAATACCATTGGGTTCCGGATGTCGGCGAAGTGCCCCTGGTGGCAGACATGTCCTCGCACCTGCTTTCGAGGCCGGTCGACGTCGCACGTTACGGCATCATCTACGCCGGTGCACAGAAGAACATCGGCCCGGCCGGACTGACGATCGTCATCATCCGGGAAGACCTGGTGGGGCATGCGCCAAAGGGCACGGCGGCGATGGCCGATTACAGGATCCACGCGGACAGCGGTTCCATGTACAACACGCCACCGACTTACGCGATCTATGTGGCGGGGCTGGTTTTTCAGTGGCTCAAAGGTCGCGGCGGGCTGGAGGCGATGGAAAAATCCAATATCGCCAAGGCACAGTTGCTTTACGACTATCTCGATTCCACGGATTTCTACGAATCGCCGGTTGCTGTAAGGGACCGCTCGCGGATGAATGTGCCGTTCCGAATAAAGGGCGGCGAGCTCGATGCCGCCTTTCTGGCGAAAACCAAGCAGCGGGGGCTGGTTCAGTTAAAAGGTCACCGCTCCGTTGGCGGGATGCGCGCTTCCATATATAACGCAATGCCGATCGAGGGCGTTCAGGCGCTGGTCGAATGCATGCGAGAGTTCGAACTTGATCATGGCTGAAGGTGGAATTCGGGACGACGCGAAGCGCGGAAAGCTTCGCATACTGACGTTGAATAACATCTCCAGCCAGGGGTTGCAGCGTTTCCCGGCGGAACGCTATCTCGCCGAGTCCGAACTCGAGGAACCGGATGCGATTCTGGTCCGCTCGCACAACATGCACGATTTCGAGTTGCCCGGGACCGTAAAGGCGATCGGCCGGGCCGGGGCCGGGACGAACAACATTCCGGTGGCGAGAATGAGCGAGCGCGGCGTGCCGGTGTTCAATACGCCCGGCGCAAATGCCAATGCCGTCAAGGAACTGGTGCTTGCAGCGCTGCTGATGGCAGCGCGAAACCTCACCGACGCGGTGCGGTTTGTCGACACGGTTCAGGGCAGTGACGAGGAGATCAATCGCGTTGTAGAGGCATCAAAGAAGAAATTCGCCGGTGTCGAACTGCCCAACCGTACGCTCGGTGTGATAGGCCTTGGCAAGATTGGCAGCCTGGTGGCTGACGCTGCCATCAGGCTGGGCATGAACGTCTGGGGTTACGATCCGAACATCACGGTTGACGCCGCCTGGAGCCTGCCTGCGCAGGTGCAGAAAGCGAACTCGATCGAGCAACTGCTTCGCAAGTGCGAGTTTCTGACGGTGCACGTGCCTTTGCTGGACTCGACCCGCGGCCTCATCAATGCCGGGCGGCTGGCGATGATGAACCCCGGTTCGGTGGTGCTCAATTTCGCCCGTGACGGTGTGGTTGACAGCGAAGCGGTGCTCGCGGCCCTGAACGCAGGCCATTTGAAATACTATGTTTGCGATTTCCCCAGTTCGAGATTCAAGGGGTCGAGCCGGGTGATTGCCTTGCCGCATCTGGGGGCATCGACACGGGAAGCGGAGGAGAATTGTGCGGTCATGGTGGTTGACCAGGTGCGAGACTACCTTGAGCACGGCAACATTCGCCATGCCGTCAACTTTCCCGAGGTATCGATGGCGCGCGAGTCGCCATACCGGCTCGGCGTTGCCAATTCGAACGTCCCCAACATGGTGAGCCAGATTTCCAGCGCTGTTGCCGACGCGGGGCTTAACATTCACAACATGATCAACAAGTCACGTGACGACATGGCCTACACGCTGGTCGATGTCGACAGTGCCGTGCCGACTGGCGTGATAAACGCAATCGAGAACATTGCCGGAGTGCTGATGGTTCGTTACCTGCCACTGGAAGGTGGCTGAGAATGACGGACCGACTCAAGGATCTGCGAGCGCAAATCGACGCCGTTGACGATGAACTGCTGCGCCTGTTCAATCAGCGGGCGAAGCTGGCCGAGACTGTCGGTGAGGTAAAGGGCGGGGCCGTTGTCTACCGGCCGGAGCGGGAAGCGCAAGTGCTCAGGCGGATGACAGCGGACAACCCGGGGCCGTTACCCGCCAGGGTAGTCGCGCACTTGTTCACGGAAGTCATTTCCGCCTGCCGGGCCCAGGAAGACATGCTGGGTGTGGCGTGCCTGGGACCGCGCGGCACCTTCAGCGAAGAGGCGCTCGGCAAGCATTTCGGCGGGCAGGCGCCGCGCGTGATGTGCGCGTCCATCGACGAAGTGTTTCGCGCCGTTGAATCCGGTACAGTGGGGTATGGCGTGGTGCCCATTGAAAATTCCACCGAGGGCGCGGTCGGCCGCACAATGGATCTGCTGCTTGTGACGCCGGGGAAGGTATGCGGGGAAATCTCGTTGCCGGTGCACCAGAATCTGCTCAGCAAGGCCGGCGGCAAGGAAAAAATCCGGCGTATTTATTCGCATGCGCAGAGCCTTGCCCAATGCAATGGCTGGCTGTCGCAGCACATGCCCGGGGTCGAGCGCATTCCCGTGGCCAGCAATGCCGAGGCGGCGCGCCGTGCCGGGCAGGAACCCGATGATGCGGCTGCGATCGCCGGTCGCGCGGCGGCAGAGCACTATGGACTTTCGATTCTGGCATCGAGCATAGAGGATGATCCGAATAACACGACGCGCTTTGCCGTGATCGGGCTGCAGGAAGTGTCGCCGTCTGGGCGGGACAAGACGTCGTTCGTGATGGCGTCGCAAAACCGGCCTGGCGCCATTTTCGATCTGCTGGAACCGCTAGCCAGGCACCGGGTCAGCATGACGCGGCTCGAATCGAGGCCGTCGCGCACCGGCCTTTGGGAGTATGTGTTTTTCGTGGACATCGAGGGCCACCAGGATGATGCAACGGTGAATGCCGCGCTGTCGGAAGTGCGCGAACGTGCCGGGTTCCTGAAAATCCTCGGCTCCTATCCCTGTTCGGTCGCGTGAGATCCGTAATGCCGGCTTCGCCTTCGCCAATTGCAACCTCCAGAGTTTCCGCTCCGGCGCACGTCGCCGCCATGTCGCCATACCAACCGGGCAAGCCTATTGCCGAGGTAGCC
>LJTS01000206.1 GCA_001304425.1 Betaproteobacteria bacterium SG8_40 | reverse complement strand
CGATCCGCATCTTGGGCGGGGCGATGTGCGCTTTGAGCCAAGACAGGCGTTGGTTGCGGGACAAGACGGCATGGACGATCTGCGGCGTATCATTGGAGCGGCTCCAGCCCATCTGAACGACGGAGCATGGCTGTTGTTTGAACATGGCCATGACCAGGCCGAGGGGTGTCGCCGCTTGCTGGAGCAGGCAGGGTTCGTCGATCTGGTGGCGGAGCGTGATCTGGCGGGGATTTTGAGGGTGTCCGGGGGGCGCTGGTTGACGGCCGGTTCGACCGCTGGATAATTGGGATGGTGAGTGGGGCGCAGTATCGAGCGCCAAAACGCGTGGAAGCAGTGACGGGCACCATCGTTTTTTTGTTGTTTTTTGGCATTTCAGACGGGTAGCAACCCGTTCAATTCAGGAGTCAGGGAAGCGGTCATGGATACTCAGGAAGTTATCAGGAAGCAGGTAGACGAGAACCCGGTGGTGCTTTACATGAAAGGCACGCCGGATGCGCCGATGTGCGGGTTTTCTGCCGCGGCCGTTCAGATACTCGAAGCGTGCGGCGCGGAGAACGTGGCGACGGTCAATGTTCTGGAGAACAACGACATTCGTCAGGGCATCAAGGATTTTTCGCAGTGGCCGACGATCCCGCAGCTATATGTAAACGGCGAGTTCGTAGGTGGGGCCGACATCATGCGTGAGATGTATCAGTCCGGCGAGTTACACAAGTTGTTTCAGAAGTAAGCCGCGCTGTATTGAAGCAGGGCTGGCCTGCGCCAGCCCTGCTTCGTCCCGTTGATCGAAGCCGCAGTCTGACCAGAGGCGAATTGCCAATGAACACTTTTCGCGGTGTGCACGACATGGGTGGTCTGCCCGCAGGGGAGGTGGTTGCCTCTGAGCACGACTTTGCCCTGTGGGAGAAGCGTGTCGATGCATTGATGGTTCTGCTCTCGCGCAAGAACCTTTTGACAGTCGACGAATTGCGCCGGAATATCGAGAGCCTCGGCGCTGACGCATACGACAAGATGAGTTATTACGAACGCTGGATCTACGCCATCACCCAGACCCTGATTCAGCGCGGTGTTGTCAGCATTGACGAACTGGGCCGCCGCATCGCGGAAGTGCAGGCCAGAGACGATGGCGGAAACTGAGGCGATCGCCGCGCTTTTCAAGGCCGGGGACTGCGTGAGGGTTCGCGAGGCATACCCGATCGGACACGTACGAACGCCGTACTACATTCGTGGCAAGTCCGGTGTCATCGAAAGGTTGTGCGGCGCTTACCCCAACCCGGAGGAACTTGCCTACGCGCGCCCGGGACTTCCCAGACAGCCGTTGTATCGGGTGCGCTTCCGGCAGACCGACGTGTGGCAGGGCTACCGCGGCAAGGGCGACGACACGGTCGATATCGAAATCTATCAACACTGGCTGCAAGCGCAATGAGCGAACATCACCATCACGACGAATCTGTTCCGCACCGCCACCCGTTGCGCGCGGATCAGGACGACACCCTGACCTACTGGCGGGCGATGGAAATCGCAGTGCGCGAACTGCTGATCGACAAAGAGATCACGACAGCCGACGAAGTCCGGCGCGAGGTGGAAGCGATGGATAACCGCACGCCGGCCCATGGCGGGCGGGTCATTGCGCGTGCCTGGTCCGACCCGGATTTCCGGAAACTGCTGCTCGAGGATGGCAACGCCGCGTGCGAGGCGATGGGCCTGGAGCGCGGCTTGTACAAACTGGTTGCCGTGGAAAACACCGACAAGGTACACAATGTCGTTGTATGTACCCTGTGTTCCTGTTATCCGCGCTTCCTGCTCGGCCTTCCGCCGGACTGGTACAAGAGCCGTAATTACCGTTCCCGCGTGATCAGCGATCCCCGGGCGGTATTAGGTGAGTTCGGAACCGTGGTGGGCGATGACGCTGTGGTGCGTGTCCACGATTCAACAGCGGACATGCGTTACCTGGTCGTGCCGAAGCGCCCTTCCGGCACTGAGGGCTTTAGCGAATCAAAGCTGGCGGAATTGGTCACCAGAGACGCAATGATTGGCGTGAGCTTCGCGCGGCAGCCCTGAGAAGACTTTTCGATCGCTCTTACCGGATAGCTTGACGGGCCGCTTTGCCCCGTCGTTGCAGGCTGTTACACCGGCGTTGCCGGATCTCCCCACGAGTTCTCCAGGGCTGTCGATACCCGCCGGCCATGTTGGCACTCAATTTGCACAATCTGCTCTGGCACACGCCAGGTTGGCGGTGGCCGAAACGAGAGCGGTTCTGTTGCATCTTCCCGGGCAGACCACGCTTGTTTTCCGGCCTCGTGCTGCGGCAGTTGCGACTGCCAAACGATGGAGCGAGATTCTTGTCGACTGATCTGCACGTGCCGGACAATCAGTTTTTGCCGATTCTTTCACCGAATCCCCTTGAAAGAGGCGTGGCGGCGCTCAAGCGCACCATCACGGTACGCCAGCCGCGCCGTTTCCGCTTGCCGGAAAAGGGAGAAGTGATTGCGCATGGCGACCGCAAATACAACATCGGTGACAAACTCGGGCGCGGCGGCTTCGGCATCGTTTACGAATGCAGTGACGAGTGGGGCAATGCGCTGGTTGCGAAGATCATCCTGCCGCATGACCGGCCCTACACCGAGGTGCGCGAAAGCTGGCTGGAAGAAGCCGGCAAGTTGATGGATTTGCGCCACCCGAACATTACTTTCGTGCGCGATGCGTTCGAATACCAGGACACTTTCTATCTGATCATCGAGCGCTGTAACTTTCCGTTACTGCAAGTGATTACCAGTATCGGACTGGACTCGGAGCGTTGGCTTCCCTATGTCGCGCGTGACGTGCTGCAAGCGCTCGATTACATTCATGGGCATGGCTACATTCACAAGGATCTGCACCCGGGAAATGTGTTTGTAGTGGAGTCGCGCCAGCAGGCGGCATTTATTCATCGCATCGTGCGCTCGTTCAAAATCGGTGATCTGGGATTGACGCGCCTCGAAACCGACGTCCGCGCTTTCCAGACACGGCTGGCCGAGTGGATGCGCCCCCCCGAAATCATCGATCCGGACAAGTTTGGCACGATTGGCCGCCAGGTAGACGTGTACCAGGCCGGATTACTGCTGCTATCGTTGCTGCTCAAGGAAATCCCGTACTTTACCGCCGAGGAGATCGTCGGCGGCATTCCGCAAGCCGTTGCCCAGGATCATGCCTCACCCTATGCACCGGTCATCGCCAAGGCGCTGCGGTGTCACGTCGAATCGCGTACCCAGACCGCGCTGGAGTTCTGGCGGGAGCTTTCCGCAATAACAAGCGAATCCTGATCGCTTTACCCTTTCGCCGGTTTTCGCGTCGACACGACAATTTCGGCGATGACGAAAATCAGGAACCAGACCAGTGCCCACTCGGCGATCGACAGTCCCATAAAACGCCATAGCACCTCGGTGCAATCACCAGTACCCCGAAAGATCATGGGCAGCACTTCTGCCAGTGGGAAAGCATCGACCATGTAACCAAGGTCGGCACCACAGTCGAATAACTGCGGAGGATTGTGCTCCAGCCATGCGTGGCGTGCGGCCACGCCGGCGCCAAGACCGGCAAAGATCACGATCAGTGCCGAATACAGCCATCTGGCGGGCCCGCGCGGATCGTGAACGGCTGCCACGAGCGCAACGACGCCGACGATGATGAAGGCATAGCGTTGCAGGATGCACATCGGGCACGGCTCCAGATCCATGTAGTGCTGAAGGATCATCGCAAACGCGATCAGCCCTGCGCAGACAACGAATATTCCGGCATGCGCCCAACGTCGTTCGATGCCCATCAAATCTTCTCCAGCGCCTGATCGAGGTCCGCGATAAGGTCCTGTACGTCCTCGATCCCTACCGACAATCTCACCAGGTTATCCGTGATGCCCAGTCTCTGGCGAAGCTCGACCGGCAGGGTGCCGTGGCTCATGGTTACCGGATGACCGACCAGGCTCTCGACGCCACCAAGTGATTCGGCGAGGGTAAAAATCCCGCAGGCTTCCAGAGCCCGGCGAACGCCGCTCATGTCGGTACGAAGGTACACAGAGATCATGGCGCCGAAACCGTTCATCTGTTTGCGTGCGAGCGCGTGCTGCGGATGATCCGGCAGGCCCGGAAACAGCGTGCGTTCCACTTTAGGGTGTTGGTTCAGCCATGCCGCGATTTCCATTGCATTGTCGCAGTGCTTGCGCATGCGCAGCGGCAGCGTCTTCACGCCGCGTAACGCCAGGAAGCAGGAAAACGGGTCGAGGATGGAGCCGATTGCGTTTTGCATGAACTCCAGTCTTTCGGCGAGGTCGCTGCGATCGCGCACGACGACGATGCCGCCCACCATGTCCGAATGTCCGTTGATGTACTTGGTAACCGAATGAACAACCAGGTCGATGCCGTGTTCGAGTGGCCGTTGCGCCCACGGCGAGGCGAAAGTGTTGTCGACAACCGTGATCACGCCGCGCGCCTTGCCCAGTTCGGCAACCTGCTGCAAATCGGTGACCTTGAGCAGCGGGTTGGAGGGCGTTTCGACCCAGATCATCCGGGTATCTTTCTGCATTGCCGCTTCAATCGAGCCGGCGACATTGGGGTCCGCGTAGGACACGCGAAGCCCCATCGACGCCTTGCGTACACGCTCGAAAAGGCGCCAGGATCCGCCGTACATGTCATCGATGGCGACAATATGGCTACCGGCTTCGAGCAACTCCAGCACAGTCCCGCTGGCCGCAAGTCCGGAAGCAAACGCCGTTGCGTGCTTGCCGCTCTCCAGATCAGCGATGCAGCGCTCGAACGCGTGCCGCGTCGGGTTCTGGGTACGCGAATACTCGTATCCGGTATGAACGCCGGGCGAGCTTTGCTTGTAGGTTGAAGTCGCGAAGATCGGCGTCATCACCGCTCCGGTCGCCGGGTCGGGTTGCTGGCCGGCGTGAATGGAGCGGGTCGAGAATCCGGGGTTCTTGTCTTTGCTTGCCATGCTGTTCCTTTTATCGGCTACCGGGCTGGAAATCAGGGCTGATGTTGCTCAAACCGCGGTACGAATCATGGTGGTGAAAGTTACTGACGTTCTTGAGGACCCTTCGAGCTCGCATGCGTTACCCTTCCAGCAGGCTGACTTCGCCACGATCGACGGTATAGATGCGATCGAGCAGCTCGCGGGAATGCGAAAGTCCTGACTCGGTCAGCACGATGGCGATCCCCTCATTCCCAAGCCCGGCGATGACTTCCGCCAGGCGTGCTGCCAGCACCGGGGCGACACCCTCGAACGGCTCATCGAGCAGAAGGAGTTTGGTTCCGCACATCAGCGCGCGGGCCAGGGCGACCAGTTTTTGCTGGCCGCCTGACAGCAGCAGCGCCTTGCGATGCGCGAACTCGCGAACCTCCGGAATCATCGTGTAGATCTGCTGCAAACGGGGCCCGGGATCGCGCAAACCCCCTGACCACGCGGGCAGCAGGACGTTTTCTTCCACTGTGAGATCCGGCACCAGCCTTCTGTCTTCGGGCATGTAACCAATGCCGCTGCGGGCGCGGGCATGGGTTGGCATCTTGCCCAGTTCGTTACCGTCGAATGCGATTGAGCCGGCGCTGGGCGCAAGCAAACCCATGACGGCACGCATCAGAGTCGTCTTGCCGGCGCCATT
>LJTS01000005.1 GCA_001304425.1 Betaproteobacteria bacterium SG8_40 | reverse complement strand
TCAGTTCCGTTAACCCGCCCATGTAAAAGAGGACTGCGAATCCCAGTGCCGCCAGCCCGACCGTCCATGCCGCCATCTTGAAAATGGTGTAGGCCAGTGAGCCGGCAAGCCGCGTGAATGCAAGGAGATGTTCGGTGATTCCGGTTTGATGTTTAAGTGTCGTCATTCCCGCCTCGCCTTTCTGTTACCACAGTGTCCGGTAAGCAGAATCCGGCAACGGGGCTTGCACTGCTGCACTCATTGCGACAATTGCTTGACCGTGTGCGCCGACGATTTTGTTCGTACGATGACCGGCCAATGCGTTGCCGGGGCCGCCCGATCGGGCGAAGGATTGCCCGTCACACGGGTGACACGGCGAGGGGCAGCAGGTTTGACGGCGGAACGCAACACACCGGCCGAATGAGGAAAAGAAGGTTTCCGGCTCAAGGAAAACCGAGCCCGCCGTCTTCAGCCGCCAGTCAGCTTCTCGCTCGAAATCGGGTGCCTGTTTCATGCCGGTAATGGTGGAGGGTATAGTCGAAGTGCGCCTTGCGGAGAAATCCGGTTGCAAGGTGGAGCATTTGGCCCGGCTCCCTGAAACACGTGCCGACGCTGTGCGAACTGTGTCTGATCCCGTTCGTTTGCCGGGTTTCTCCGGATGGGGAAGGAGCGGGTGTAATCGATGAACCTGTCGGGATCGGGGTGGCGTTCGCGATGTCCCCGCGGCGCCTGGGCGTATTGCGCCAGAAATTGCGGTCTGCACGGAACTGGCACGCTCAGGCTGATCTAATCTGGTGATGCGCAGCCGGGCATGAGTGTTTTGCCGGCGGAACGAAACAGTCAGAACTTCTGGAGGTCGAGTAATGAAGACAGCAACAATGAACCGCCGCAAATTTCTTGCAATGATGTCCGCAGCAGGGCTTGCCGGGCTCGCCCCGGGCATTTCCTTTTCACGCGAACAAATGCCGGTACGGCAAATCCCGGGTACCAGCGAGTATCTGCCGGTCATCGGACTGGGATCGACCAAACCGGTCGGACAGATTGCCGAGCGGGGCACCGGCCCGATTGCCGGGGTGTTGCGCGCACTCGTACAGAACGGCGGCGCGGTTGTCGATACCTGGCCGAGCGATCCTTCCAACGACGAGGCGTTCGGTCAAGTCATCAGCGAGCCCGACTTGCGCGATGCGCTGTTTATCGCGAGCAAGATCGATCGCACCGGCAAGCGGGAGGGGCTGGCGCAGTTCAGCGACATACAGCGCCTCTACCAGCGCGAGACGATCGATTTGATGCAGGTGTTCAACCTAACCGACATCAAGACGCAGTGGGCAACCCTGCAGGAACTGAAAGCATCGGGCAAGGCGCGCTATATCGGCGTCACCGTGTCGAGTGCGAGCCTGTATGGCCAGCTCGCGGACTTCCTCGCACGTGAAAAACCGGACTTTGCGCAGGTCAACTACTCGATCACCGAGCGGGAAGCCGAGCAGAGAATGCTGCCGATGCTGCAAGACAAGGGCGTCGCCGTCGTCATCAACCGGCCTTTCATGAATGGCGATTACTTCCGCAAGCTCGGCGATCGTCCGTTACCGGATTGGGCGGCCGATTTCGGCTGTGAGAGCTGGGCACAGTTCTCCCTGAAGTACATCCTGCCGAACCCGGCAATCACCTGCGTGCTGACCGAGACCACCAAGCCAAAGCACATGGCCGAGAATGCGCGTGCCGCTTTCGGGCGCATGCCCGATGAGGCTCAGCGCGCCCGCATGCGCGCGCTGATCAGCACGGTTTGATGACGCCGCCGTTATTTTGACCTGTCGCGGTGAGCCGGGGGTGCCTGGCGCTCGTTGAGTTCCGGCTAGCCGCGCACACGCTGATTGTCCGGATCGAAAAGTGAGCCGCGTCCGGCAATGCGCACCGTCATCGGATAGTGGCCGTCACCCCCTTCATCAAAATATTCGAGCGTAAGTTTTTCGCCAACCCTCGCTCGTTCGAATGGGAGATAGCCCATGACCGCATGCACGCCGAGCGATGGACAGTAAGCGGTGCTGGTGCTGTAGGAGCGCCGGCCTTTGCCGTCAACGAGGACTTCCCTGTTTGCCGGATCGAGTATCGGCCACATGCCTACCGGGTAACGCGGTGTGCCGCCGTCGATCGATAGCGTGTCGAGCGTCATCGTGCAGAGCATTGCCGCGGGTTGTTGCCCGCGGCCGGCGAGATAGGCCTGCTTGCCTACGAAATCGGCTGCCTTCACTTTTGCTCGCGTGACGCCGGATTCATGGGCACTCCACCCGGTTTCCAGATCCGCGCCCTGGAGCCGGAAGCATTTCTCCAGGCGGCGGCTTGACGCATACGTCTCGATTCCCACCGGCACCACGCCGGCATCGAGCAAGGCATCGTAGAGCGGCAACGCAACAGCAGGATCGTTGTCGAGGTAGAGCTCCCAACCAAGTTCGCCGACGTAGGAGATGCGCACTGCCCACACATCCACGGTTCTTCCACCGGGCAACGCCAGCGACAGCGCGCGCGCCGTGGCAAACGGAAAAGCGTCGTCTGACAGGCTGCCGGGGTCGACGAACCTGCCAAGTGCCTGCCGCGCCCGCGGGCCCCACAAGCCCAGGGTCGCGAGGTCGTGCGTTCGAATGGCGATGTCGGCATCGAGCCCATGGTCGTCGCGGTGGTTGCGAATCGTGACCCAGTCGCGATTGCCGTCCGCGCCGCCGGTAATGACGCGGAACTGATGGTCTCCGAGGCGGCAGACGACAAGATCGGCATGCACGCCGCCATCATGGTTTAGGAAGTTGGTGTAGACAACCGAACCTGCCGGCTTGTTGCCGCCGACTTGTGCAACCGAGAGGGTTTCCAGCAGCAGCGCGGCGTCCGGCCCCTGCACCTCGAAGATCGCGAAGTGGGACAGGTTGATCATGCCGGCGTCGTCACTCAGGGCCAGATGCTCGGCGTTGGCAATTTCGTAAGGAACGTGGCGGCGATCCCATTCGTTGTGCCGTACTGGTACCTTCGCCAGGTAACGAGCGAGTTTCTTCTCGTTGGAGGCATACGCGTAGGCACGCTCCCAGCCGCCGACTTCGTTGTCGAAGTAGCCGCCGAGCTCTTTTTCGCGTTCGTAGAACGGACTGTGGTAAAGGTCGCGCCCGCTGACATAGGGCTCGCGCGGATGGACCGGCGGATAGTAGATTTTCCGGGCGTTCTCGTAGCAACGCCCGCGCACGTACTCGCGATTCTTTTGTGCCGGATAGAAGCGCGAGATATCCGCGGTGTGCATGTCAACGGGAGTCGTTCCTTTCAGCATCCATTCAGCGCACAAGCGTCCCACGCCGGGCCCGTCTTTCACCCAGGCTGCCTCGCACAGCCAGAGCCCGCGTACTTCGGGCGTTTCGCCGATGAGCGAACTGCCGTCGCTCGTCACGGATAGCAGTCCGTTGAAGGAGCCGCGTTCGTCCCAACCGAGTTGCTCCAGTATCGGCACGGTTTCGCTGGCGCGGGCCAATGGATCCATAACCTGTTCGAGTTCGATGTGGCGCATGGAAGCGGAAACCCTTGTCTTGTCCGGGTTGCCGATGTCACTGGCATCGACCAGGCGCGGTTCATGCGGTTCGTAGTAACCCCATTCGAGCATCCCGCCCTCGGCGCGACCGGTGTCGCGCACATAAGCCGAATTGCCCGGGTCTCGCAGCAGCGGATAGACCAGGTATTCGTCCGTGCCCTGAATGCTCTCGAGCGGCCCGAAAAACAGCAGCGGATGTTCGATCGGCCATAGCGGGACGCCGACCCCGGCCATCTCGCCCAGCAAAGGCCCCCAGATGCCGCATGCAATCACCACGAGCGGCGCGCGGATCGTGCCACGCGAGGTGTGCACCCCGGTCAGCCGCCCATTGGAAATTTCGAAACCGGTGGCTGCAGTATTGATGTAGGAGCGCAGTACGCCTTTCGTCCTTGCGCCTTCGACCATACGATGCACCATGTCCTGCGAACGCGGCGTCACGAGTCCGGCATCCGGGTCCCACATTGCGCCACGGATCGACGATTCGTCGAGCAGCGGAAATTTTTCCTTCGCTTCCTTCGGCGAGATCAAACGAACGTTGGTGCCGAACGCCTTGCCTGAACCGACCTTCCGCTTGAGTTCTTCCCAGAACACATCGTCATCCGCCCGGCAAATTTCCATTCCGCCGCGTTTCGTGAAGCAACCGTTCTGGTCGTAGAACCTGCGGCTGAACCCGGTCGTCCAGTTGGAAAGCTTGTCGTGGGTGGTGTTGAAGATGAAATCGGACGCGTGGCTGGTGGATGCGATGTCGGAAGGGATTACGCCCGCCTGTTCGATGCCGACGATGTCGCGCGCGCCAAACTCCGCCAGAAAGTGCGCGAGCGATGCGCCCACGATGCCGCCAACACCGACTATTACCACGTCGGCGCTGTCCGGGAAACCTTGAACCTGATTCATACGCTCCACCCTCTCTCAATCGTGACACTATCGCATTTTCTGCGGCCGTGGGCACGGGTAACGCAAATGCCGCCCTTGCGCCGCGCCGCAAACGACACGGATCCCGGCGGGCGGTCCATCGCGTCGGCCGGGGAAGAGATCCGGGGTTTTACGGAGTATGACAAACAGCCGTTACAGTGCCGGTGTACGAGACGCCGCATATTCTGCAAACTACGCCGCGCATGCCGGAACTTTTCTTCGGCGGCCCGCTTGGAGGAGAAGAACCATGAAGATCGAACAACGGCTGAAGGAACTCGGTATCGAACTGCCGCCCATTCCCGGATCGGCCGGCAACTATTTGCAGTACGTGCAAACCGGCAACCTTATTTTTCTCTCCGGTGCGGGACCGCGCTCAGCCGATGGCCGCCCGCCGGCCGGCAAGGTGGGGTCGGACATGTCGGTCGAAGAGGCTTACCGGCACGCCCGCGACGTCGGCCTGATACAGATCGCCAAACTGAAGGACGCGTTGGGAGACCTGGACCGGGTCACCCGCATCGTCAAGGTGCTTGGCATGGTCAACGCGGGGCCGGAATTCGCCGAGCATCCCAAGGTGATCAACGGTTTTTCCGACCTGATGGTGGAAGTATTCGGGGACAAGGGCCGCCACGCCCGCTCCGCCGTCGGTATGGGCTCGCTGCCTTTCGGCATCCCGGTGGAGATCGAGGTAATCGTGGAGGTGGCCGGGTAGCCCGTCGTTTTGCGCGCTACGTATTAGCGGCGCGGCGAGTTGTCCGGTTTTCCATTGCCCAACTCGGCGTTCAATTCGTTGATGCGCAGTTCGCCATCGCGGGTCTGACCGCCGATCGCGAGGAAGCGTTGCATGTTTTGTCGCGCCTCATCCGTGCGCAAGAGTCGTTCGAACAGATAGGCTTCCTCGAACAGGCCATCGAGCCACGGCTTGTCTGCTGCGTTGACGCTTTCCTTCGCGAGCCGGACCGCGGGCGGCGGGTACGAGGCGATGCGGCGTGCCAGAGCATCAACGAACGGGCCGATCTCATCGGCCTCGAAGACGCGGTTGAGCCATCCCCAGCGTTCGGCCGTCTCGGCATCGAGATCGTCGCCACCGAGGATCAATTCGAGTGCGCGTCCGCGCCCGATCAGGCGGGGCAGGCGTTGCGTGCCGGTACCGCCGGGCAGGATCCCGAGCGGCACTTCCATCTGATTGATTCTGGTCTTGCCGCGCACCCCGAAACGCATGTCGAATGATGCTGCGAGCTCGGCGCCGCCGCCACCTATGCGGCCCTCAATCTGGGCGATGATGATCTTGTTCATGCATCGGAAGCGTTCGCACAGCGCGTGAAACGGCTTGAGCTGGACATCCTTTTGTGGCTCGAAGTCCGTTGGCCGTTCAAGGATCGCCGCAACATCGAAATGCGCGAGGAAAAAGTCGGGGTCGGCACTTCTGACCACCACCACGGTCAGCTCCGGATCTGCCTTGAGTGCTGTCGACAGCGTCGTGAGCTCGGCGAACAAATCCATGGTAATCACATTAGCCGGGGGGTTGCTGATGGTCACGTGCGCAACGCGCCCGTCGACGGAGACCTTTAACAACTTGAAGTCATAGGACATGGGGATATCGACAGCCTCCTGTGTTCAAGGACACTCGATCGAAGTGCCGGTGCATGATCAATGGGGCGGGTACGTTCTGACGGGCGGGCGTTCATCGCAAGTGCCGGGCAGGGGCCTGGTCACATTGCCGCCCGTTCAGGGTCGCCCCCGAACCAACCCGGTGCGGACGGACGGCACATTCTCTTGCCTCAGTCCGGACCCCAGACTTCGGCCAGCAGGCGCACCCAGTTATCTCCCATGACCTTGCGGATTTTCGGCTCGGACCAGCCGGCCCGTTCCATGGCCACGGTGAGGTTGGGGAAGTCTCCGATGGCGCGCATGCCCTGCGGATTAAGGATCTCGCCAAACTCGGTCAGTTTGCGCGCGTTACCTTTGTCGTGGGTGATCCATTCGAAAAATTCCTTGCCATATCCCTGGGTGAAGTCGGTGCCGATGCCGACGCTTTCCTCTCCGGCCAGGTTGATGATGTAATCGATTGCGGCAATGTAGTCGTCGACGGTCGAATCAACGCCTTTTGCGAGGAACGGCGGGAACATGGTCACGCCGATAAAGCCACCGCGTTCGGCGATGAAACGCAATTCTTCGTCTGACTTGTTGCGCGGGTGGGCCTTCAGCCCGGACGGCAGGCAATGCGAATAGCAGACCGGCTTGGTGGAGGCAAGAATGGTATCGCGTGAAGTCGTCGCGCCGACGTGGGACAGGTCGCACAGCATGCCCACCCGGTTCATTTCGGCGACGATTTCCCTGCCGAAATCGGACAGCCCTGAATCACGCGATTCGTAGCAGCCGCTGCCGACCTGGTTTTGCGTGTTGTAAGCCAGCTGCGCAATGCCCACGCCCAGTTCCTTGAACAACTGCACGTAACCGATCTGATCCTCGAACGCGGAGACATTCTGGAAACCGAGAACGATGCCGGTCTTGCCCTCGCGTTTGGCGCGGGCGATGTCCGCCACACCGTAGACCTGCGTCAGCAGGTCGGCGTGGTCGCGAAACCAGTCCTTCCAGAGGGCGATGTTGCGCATGGTGTCGCGGAAACCTTCCCACACCGAACAGGTGCAATTTGCAGCGGTGACACCGCCCCTGCGCATATCCTCGAACACCGCCCGGGACCAGTTCGAAACATTCAGGCCGTCGAAGACAATCAGATCATCGTGCAGATTGGATGCGCCCACTTGTCTTCTCCCCGCCATGCACGGCAATTGAAAGAACGCAATGTAGCACAGGCACATTGCTTGACGCCGACTGGTAGAACCGGCGCAAGCGCGAACTACTGCGCATGAGCGGCCGGTGTGCGAACGTTCGGGACGCTTGACGCGCAGCGCCGCAATCGTGGACCATGCAGCCGGCTGGAGTTCGAAATTTACGGGGCGATCGTGGAACCAGACAAACAGGCGGTGGCTTTCGAGGAGATCAGGTCCTGCCTGGAGATCAACGATGCGGGACGAGTGCTTCTGAAGGGCCAGGAGATGCTGCTCCTTCCGCGACATTTCTTCCGTTACATTCTGCGGGAAGTGTATCTTCGAGCCGGCGAGCGCGTCTTCGAGGAAATCTTCTACAAGGCGGGTTTTGACGGCGCGTTCACCTTTTGCACGCGCTACCGCGAAATCAACGAGTGTTCGCCCCGTGAGGCTGTCGAGTTCTACCTCGCCGAGATGAGCGTGCGAGGTTGGGGCGCGTTCGACATCGTACGGTTCGTTCCCGCGGCGGGCGTCCTCGATGTCGTGCTCAAGGGTTCGGCGCTGGTGCCGGATGGGGATCTGCCATCCGGGCACCTGACCTGGAAAGGTGCGATGGTCGGGGCGGTTCGCTCGCTGCCAAACATTACCGAGGGTATGGCACTCGTGGCCACCATGGAAGAGACGGCGGATGGCTGCAAGATTGCCGTCCGGCCAGAATAGGGGATAGCAACCGGCGGTAAAACGTTTCGCTGCGATGCAGAAGGCGCGGACTCAAGGTCCGTGGGCAGACAGCGTCCCCCGGTGGGAAACAGGGATGGCTGCGCAGTGCGCTGTTGTGCAGCGGCGCACAAGGAAACCGGCGCGTTCGGCACCGGTTTCCCAAAACAGATAACCGCTGCCGGTTGCCTATTGCGAGAGTTTCTCGAAGGTCTTGTCCGCTTTCGCGATCGTACCTTCCGGGTCCTTGTCGAAAACGGCTTTCGCTTTGGCGCTACTGAAGCAATAGGTAACGCCGTCCATTTCGACGTTGACCGAGCAGTCTGTTTCCACTTCCTTGCCCATCGAAAGACCGGTCACACACAGATTGTCATATTCGCCCTCTACTTCCGCGGCATGGGAAACGCTGGCAATGCCGATCAGTGCAACCGATAGCAACAACTTCCTGGACTTCATGGTGAATCTCCTCGTGGTGTGGTTCAAACTTGAACCAGCCGGTTAGACCGCTTGGCAAAAACGGCGTTCTTGAATGCCAGACAAATACCCGGTTAAATTGAGAGGCGGTTGGTTAACAAAGCAGGATTGTCGCTTTCCGGCATCAGTTATCCGGTCCCGCCATGCGGCATACAACTGCCAGGGCGGGCAGTCCCGCGCAAAGCGTTGAGTCCGGCGAACGGGGAGTCGTCTGTACCTGAGAAGCATGTAGTGGGGTACCGCCCGGTCAGGGGGGGCGACTTGAGAAACCCGAAGTGCTGGCGGCAAGGCCGGCCTTGATGTTCGCCGAGGCAAGGCAGGTTCGATTCGGCGCCGGTTTTCCGCCAACCCGGATTCCGTCACAGCCGGTTTCTCGTTTGTGCAACGTTGTCACTGGAGATCGCGATGAGGTCAGGACTCGTATTGATTGCGCTGTTTATCGTTAGCCGTTACGGGCTGGCGAATGACTTGTCGGTGGCTTACCAATCATCGAGCAGCACACCTCTCGATAATCCGCACGATCTGAAACTGTCGCCGGACGGAAAATACCTGTTCGTTTCCGACCTCGGTAACAACCGGGTCGTATTGCTGGACCCGGAAACCTTGTCGTTTGTCAGCGCGTTCGGCGCGGACCACCAGTCGGGCACGCACGACATCGATTTCGATGCGCGAGGACAGGCCTATGTGGCCGACACGCACAACAACCGGGTCACCATATACCGGATCGACAATACCTCGGCGACACTCACCGGCGAACTCAAGGGACCGGTACGGGGACCCGAAGGCGTGCTCGTGCACTCCAACGCGCGTGTTTATGTCGCCGGCGCCTGGTCGGGCAATGTGGTGGCCTACGAGCGCGGTCGGGTCGTGAGCGAACTGGGCGGACTGTCCTTTCCGCATGATCTCGAGGAAGACGCCGACGGCAATATCTGGTTATCAGACTCCGGGAACCACCGGGTGTTGTTACTCTCGCCCGAACTGAAAATCCTGCGTGAGTTGGGACAGGCGGCGTACGACTTCAACGGCGTGCGCTATATGGACTTGCTCGATGACGGGACCCTGATCGTTGCCGACAAGAATAACCACCAGGTCAAGTTCATAGGCCCCGACGGGAAACTGCTGTACGTCATCGGCAGCGGCAAGCGTGAAGAAGGGCCGGGCAAGTTCGCCACGCCCGAAGGTGTCGAGGTCAGGGGCGATACGCTCTGGTTCTCCGATTCGGGTAATGATCGGGTAGTCAAATACGTGATACAACGACGGTAAACCGCTTTTGCCGTCCGGCATGCGCTGCCGGGACATTGTCGATGGCGGGAAAGCATGCACGGCAACGGCCGGTGCCGGCGAGTTCTTCAACCAACGGCGACAATCGCGTCCCGCAGGGCTATGCCAGCATGCGGGAATGGCAACAGCCGATGGGTTGGCAAGTGGCCAGCGAGGCCACGGGTTCCTTGCCTGGCTGCCGCGTCGTTTCGAAAGGCGTGTGGTTAATCGCGGCCAATATGATGGGCACACTGCGGACAAGGGCCCAGGCCAGCCTCGGGCGCTTTGGGCTTGTCCTGCGCAAACATGACTGAAAGGACAACACTGATGGGCAGCAAATCCTCATTTCGCGTCGCGGTGCTGCCGGGTGACGGGATCGGCGTGGAAGTCACCGCCGCTACGCTCGCGGTGCTGCGTGCACTCGAGGAGCATCTCGGCGGATTCGCGTTCGATTTCGAGGAGCATCCGATCGGTGCGGCACACTATGCGCGCACGGGCAGCGCGTTGCCCGAACAGACGCTGCGTGCCTGCGAGGCGGCAGACGCCATGCTGTTTGGCGCCGGTGGTTTGCCGGACGTGCGATATGCCGATGGTACCGAGATCGCTCCCCAGCTCGATTTGCGCATGCACTTCGAACTGTATGCCGGGGTACGGCCGATTCGCGCGCTGAAGGGTTTGCCATCCACGCTATCCAGTCCGAGGGCGGCGGAGATCGATTTCGTTCTCGTGCGCGAGCAGACCGAGGGACTGTTCTTCGCGCACGGCAATTCGGATGTGCGTGGCGATGAGGAGGTGCGCGACACGATGCGCATTACCCGTGCGGGAACCGCGCGGGTAGCGGATTTTGCACTTCGGCTCGGCGCTCGGCGCAAGGCGCGCGGCCATCCCGGCCGTGTTACCTGCGTCGACAAGGCGAACGTGTTCGCGTCAATGGCGTTTTTTCGCAAGGTCTTCGAGGAGCGCGCGCGCGAATTCCCACAATTGCAAACGGACAGTGCCTACGTGGACGCGACCGCGCTGAATCTCGTGATGAAGCCGTGGACTTTCGACGTGATGGTCACCGAGAACATGTTCGGCGACATCCTGTCGGATTTGTGTGCTGGTCTCGTCGGCGGGATGGGGATGGCCCCCTCGGGGGACATCGGCGATGAGCGCGCGCTGTTCCAGCCCGCGCATGGGTCGGCGCCGGATATAGTTGGTCAGGGGAAAGCGAACCCGACTGCAATGCTGCTCTCGGCAGTCATGATGCTCGAATGGCTGGGCGAGAAACATCATGACGATAAAATCCTCGAGGCGGGTGAAGTGCTTGTGTCTGCGATCGAGGCGGCGTTCCAGGGGAGGGAGTTGCTGCCGTTCGAGTTCGGCGGATCGAGTGGAACCGCGGAAATTGCGCAAGCGGTCATCGGCGCGCTCGGTCGGACATAGTGATCGGTGCGCCCGTGCCCGACAGAATGACCTGATGTTTGGCGTGCGGCGTGCGCTAGCGCGCGGATTGCTCCCGGCCGCGCCCGTCCAGGTCGTTGGTCAGCGCCGGTTGGTTTCGCTGATATCGATGTTGTCAGATGTAGAGGATTGCCGCAGTCGTGCGGGAAGACGTTTTTTATAGATGGAGAGGTAAACGAAATGAGTGACAAACCCGCTGTTGGTTTCATCGGAGTAGGACTGATGGGCAAAGGGATGGCGAAGAACGCCGTCGAGAAGGGATTCCCTGTTACGGTAGTGGCGCATCGCAAGCGCGATGCCGTGGAAGATCTGATTCAGCGCGGTGCGACCGAGGCATCGAACGCGAAGGAGCTGGCAGGCAAGGTCGACGTGATCGTGCTTTGCGTAACAGGCGCACCGCAGGTGGAACAGACGCTGCGCAAGCCGGACGGCATCCTTGCCGGCGCGAGAAAAGGGTTGACCATCATCGACTGCTCGACATCGGAACCGGATGTTACGGAACGTCTGCACAAGGAACTGGCGGAGTGCGGCATCACCTTCATGGATGCGCCGCTGTCGCGCACACCGGCGCATGCGTGGGAGGGAGAACTCACGACCTTTGTCGGCGGGCCGGACGATCTGGTGAAGAAATGGCACCCGCTGCTGTCGACATGGGCGAGCGTGATCCTGCCCACCGGCGGCCCGGTCGGCTCGGCGCACGCGCTCAAGCTGGTCAACAACCTGATCAGCATCGGCTACGCCGCGCTCTGGTCGGAGTGCTACGCGATGATGCCCAAGATTGGCCTCAAGCCACAGGTGCTGCGCGACCTGATTGCCAATACCGGAATGAACTGCGGCAATTTCCAGAACTTCTCGAAATACATCTGCGACGGTGATCCGAATGCCCATCAGTTCTCGCTCTCGAATTGCCTGAAGGACATGACATACTACAGTCGGTTGGCATCCAGACACGGGACGGCGACACTGATGTCCAGCGGCGCACTGGAGACCCTCAAGCTGGGCATCAACATGGGGTTTGGCGAGCGCAACATTCCCGAAGCAGTCGATATCCTGCACCGGCTCAATGCGCAAAAGGAAGGTCCGTTCACCGGCGATTGACTGTTGAACATCCGTCAGGGCCAGACCCCGATTTGCAGCATCCGGCGGCAACCGGGAGAGGACTGTTATGTATCGCGGGCGCCGGATCACGAGACGTGGCTACGGACTTCGAAGCGGTTGACAAGCATGCATTGGCGCTCAGCAGGAAGGACGCGATGCGCGTAACCCATCGCAATCGATTCAGGCGTAGCCCGGTGAGCGGCCTTATCAAGGTCTCCGCTCTGGTGCTATGGCTGGCGGGGTGCGGCCAGGGCGACGATGCCGACCAGCTGGCCGCTGCGACGCCCGAGGCGCAGAAAGCGCGAGCCGTTGCTGCAGGCAGCGGTGCCCACAAGCTTCTTGATGCCGCAGTGTCCCAAGCATCCCTGCTGCAGTCATTGCAGCGGAGCCCGTCATGGACCGGGGACTTCGACGGCATGGTAGAACGGGGTGTCATACGTGTTCTCGTGTCGCCCAACCGCACTGATTACTTTCTCGATGGCGCGGTTCAGCGCGGCGTGACCTACGACAAGATGGTGGAGTTCGAGAAGTTCATCAACGAGCGGCTTGGACGGCGCAAGACCAGAGTACGCGTCGTTATCCTGCCGGTATCGCGAGACCTTCTGGTCCCGGCACTGCTCAGCGGTCTCGGCGATCTGGTTGCCGCCAACCTGACAATCACCGGTGAGCGGCGCAAGGTGGTGAGCTTCTCAGAACCGTTTCGTGCTGACGTTCGCGAGCTGGTGGTGAGCGGGCCCACCGGGCCCGATCTGTCGAGTCTGGATGACTTGTCGGGACAGGAGGTGTGGGTGCGCACGACCAGCAGCTACCACCAGAGCCTGGTGCGCCTGAACACTCGGCTTGGCTCAGAGGGCAGGGCGCCGGCGGTGATACGTGCCGCCGACGAGAATCTCGAGACAGAAGACCTGCTGGAGATGGTCAACGCCGGGATCATCGGCATCACGATCGCGGACAGCCACATTGCGAATTTCTGGATGCAGGTGTTCGATGACCTGACGGTGCACGAAGATCTGGCTGTTCGCACAGGAGGGCGGATCGGCTGGGCGTTTCGCAAGAACAGCCCGCAGCTCGCGCAGGAGATCAATGCGTTCACGGCCCGGTTCACGGAAGGCACGCTGATGGGCAACATGCTCTTCAGGCGATACCTCGAGAACACGCAATGGGTTCGCGATGCTGCCTCCGGGAACGATCTCAAGCGTTTCGACGAAACGGTGGACTTGTTCAGGAAGTACTCAGAGGAATATGGCTTCGATTATTTGATGATGGTTGCCCAGGGATATCAGGAGTCCCGGCTGAACCAGAAGGTGCGCAGTCCGGCAGGTGCGATAGGCGTCATGCAGTTACTCCCGTCCACGGCCGCCGATCCTGCCGTCGGCATCAGGGACATCCACAAGCTAGAACCGAATATTCATGCCGGCATCAAGTACATGCGGTGGATTGTCGATAACTATTTTGGTGACAAGGACCTCGACCTGATGCAGCAGGAGTTGTTCGCACTGGCTTCCTATAACGCCGGACCGAATCGCGTACGAAACCTTCGCCGCAAGGCTGAGCAACGAGGCCTCGACCCGGACCTCTGGTTCGGCAATGTGGAGGTGATGGCGGCCGAGGAAATTGGCCGGGAAACCGTGCAGTACGTGAGTAATATCTACAAGTACTACCTCGCGTACACCCTGATTACCGAACAACGGGCGCGGCGACAGCAGGCGATAAATCAAACGGAGCGGTAGGTCCAGGGAATTTGCGCCCGGGTCATCCTGGCTCGGCAACTGAACAGGCTCAGCTCCGCAGAGGCGGCAGTGGCTTGTCTTGCGGGACAAAGAGCAGGGCAAGGCCGTTGTTGCACCAGCGCTCACCCCTGGGCGGCGGGCCGTCGTCGAAGACATGCCCTTGATGGCCGCCGCAGCGGGCGCAGTGATACTCGATGCGCGGCCAGACAAGCTTGAAATCCCGCTTGGTGCCCATGCGGCCTTCAAGGGGCTGAGTGAAACTCGGCCAGCCCGTCCCGCTTTCGTATTTGTGCTCTGCATCGAACAGGGGCAAATAGCAGGCGGCGCAGATGAATACGCCATCGCGTTTTTCCTGGTTGAGCGGACTCGAACCCGGTCGCTCGGTAGCTTCCTCGAATAAAACTTCATAGCGAGCGGGTTCCAACAGCTTTTTCCACTCGGCCTTTGGCTTGCGAAGCACGGTGAATCCCGTTGCGGCAGCTTCGTCGCCAATGTCGCGCGCAATCGCCTGATGCCACTCCAGGAAAGGTAGTGCAACGAGTCCCCCCAACAGGGTTCGACGCTTCATAAGGCTCTCCTTTTATTACAACGTATATGACCCGCTCATCGGCCAAAGGTTGCGCGCATCTGGCACATGCGGCGGATAATTGACTACCACTTGGACGAAGTCATTGTATGGCATGGCGGCGATGCGCGACCTCGCGTCGCTGGTTTCGAAGATGGGCAGAAGCGGGAAGCACTCCATGCTCCGATTTCCCGAATTGATCCGATTGCGCAGACAGCAGGCAGGTGCAAGGGAGATGCGGCATTGCTTCAAGCGTGTGTGCCGGATAAAAGTGTGGCGTGCGCGGCCGAAGCAGTGCTGCTTGCGTTCGGAGTACGCTGGCAGTGTAACGAGCAGCTCGATGGAATTCCCCGGCCGGCTGCATGCGGGTCAGCGGAAAATCGGGCCGTGCTTGATACCCCGTTATCCGCTCGCCATGTCAAACTGCGTATTGGGCATGTCCAGCCACGTGAAGATATATGAGTAAAACTTTCGCGATATTTCTTTATCCGGGCACAGAACCAATCGATCTGGCAACGTTCGGCGTTCTGTCAATGGCCCGGCGTGTTGACCCGGGCATCAAGGTACATACGGTCGCGACAAAGGCCGGCCCGGTAACGCTCGCAAGCGGGTTGGTAGTGATGGCGGACTACGGTAGCGATACGTGGCCGGGCGCAGACGTGATGATCGTGACCGGTGGTCCAGGTTGGCGTAAGCAGAGTGAGACGCAAACAGTGCTGGCGTTCTTGCGGCGCGCGGCGCAATCCTCCATTGTTGCGTCGGTTTGCACCGGCGCAATGATTCTGGCGGCAGCCGGTCTTCTGTCAGGCAAGAAGGCTACGACAAAGCGGCGCGTCATCGCCCCGGAAGAAAGCCCTATCGAGTTGCTCTGCAAGCAGTATCCGGACATTGATGTTGTCGAAGCGCCGGTGGTTGAAGCCGGCGCCACGGTCACTTCGGGCGGTGTCAGTTATTGTATTGACGCAACCTTGCATCTCGTTCGAAGATTTTGCGGCGATCATGTAGCTGAAGAAACCGCCCGGATCATCGAGTTTGATCCGCAATTGCGCGCGCGACATTTTGCCGCGGAGAACGCTTGTCCAAAAAAATGATTCCCGTGACCTTGTTCAGGAAACAGTGACCATGCCGAAGTTGGCGTCTCAGCCTGCAGGTTCACGTCTTCAGCAATAATCCAATCTGGCGGCTGCGCGCGACGAGTGCGCCGCTCGAATCCCACAATGCGCCCGTTTCGATCATGCGGCCCTTGTGAAGATCGTCGCATTCGAGTCGCGCGCGCAACCAGCCGGGCTTCGGTGCGCGACGGACGTGTGTCGTCAGTTCGATCGTCGGTACCCAACCGGTGTTGCCGACGAGTGCGGTGAGTGCCGGCGGGAAAACATCGGTGAAGCACGGCAGCGACAACGTCGATGCGTCGGCACCATCCGAAAATCGCACCCATCCTTCCACCACCGCGCGCTCGCCGGGCTCGACGCAATCCGGATGCAGCACGCAATCGATGCGCGACAGTAACGGCAGTTCCACGCCCTGTTTCAGCCTGCCGCGCGCAATGCAATGTTCGACCGGCGGAAGTTCGGGTGCCGTGGGTCCCATTTCCGGACCGATGCCGACCGCTTCCTCGACTGCGCCAAATGCGGCGATCACGATCAACCGGTCCTTGCCGTCGCAGGACAAGGTTCCCTGCGCCGTCGCCGTGGTCCGGCCCGTCCGGATCAGGGAAGCGTCGATGCGGCAGACGCTGCCGCCCTGAACCGGGCGAAGAAAATGCGTCGTGACGGAGATCGGGTCCGGTTTGCCGGTCAGTTCGCGCAGCGCGCGAAGCACGGGTGACATCGCATATCCGCCGTTGCTGTTGGGGCCGATGTTCCAGTTTGCCGACAGCCGGCTTTCCCAGACGCCCTCGCCAATTTGGGTGATTGCTGTTTCCGATTCAAAAAATGCCAACGCAAGGCCTCTCTTTGATGCGGCGCCCCGTCGCGCCGTAGACCACAAGTATACGTAGTCGATTGCGAAACCGTGTCCGGCGGGCCGCTGGTCGTGATGCTGTGCTCGCATCGGCGTTGTTGCATTGCGCCGGCTGCCGATGAAAACCGTGCCCTTCAGCTGTTCCTTGTTCGCCCCAGGCGAAGACCGCGTTCATGACGTTCGGGTTTCCAGGTGCCGTAAAACGGCTTTTCGAATGCGTCAGTGATCTGTAAGTGCGGCATCGGTAACGTACCGCCAGCATCAGCGAATGAAATGTGTGACTTTTCGCACAGAAAAATTCTGTTTCGATCACTCGTCAGTTAACAAACGAATAGGAGTATCACCATGAATCCGAACAAGGCGCTATGGGAAAAAGGCGATTTCACCCGCATCGCGGAAAGCATGCGGGAAAGCGGTAAAAGACTTGTCAGGAGCTTCGGCATCAACAAGGGCGACAAGGTGCTGGACCTTGGTTGCGGCGACGGGACGACCGCCGTGCCGGCGGCACAGTCCGGTGCGGATGTCACCGGCGTCGACATTTCCAGCAAGCTCGTTGCGGCCGGAAACAGGCGTGCGGCATCGCTCGGCCTGACGAACCTGACGTTTCATGAAGGCGATGCGTGCGACCTGCGCCAGTTGAAGGACGATCACTTCGATCTTTCGGTGTCCATCTTCGGCGCCATGTTTGCACCCAAGCCGTTCGACGTGGCAAAGGAAATGGTGCGCGTGACCCGGCCGGGCGGGCGCATCATCATGGGAAACTGGATTCCCGGTGATCCGACCCTGGTTGCGCAGATCCTGAAAATCAGTTCCGCTTACACGCCGCCACCGCCGGAGGGTTTCGTCAGCCCAATGACCTGGGGCGTAGAGAGCAATGTAATTGAACGTTTCGAAGCCGCGGGCATCCCGGCGCAGAACGTGTCCTTCGCGAAGGAAACGTTCACCTTTGAAGCGCCAAGCTCGCCCTCCGAATTCCTCGGCAATTTCCGTCAATACTATGGCCCGACGATGAATGCCTATGAGGCGGCGGAGAAGGATGGACGCGCCGACGAACTGCATCAGGAACTCGATACACTGTTCAACGCGCATAATAAGAGCCGTAGCAAGGACACCATGTCGATTCCGGCGACGTTTTTGCGTGTCAGTGTCGCCGTGTGAGTACTGACTGTTGCGGACCTGCGTGGTCCATCTGACCCGGTGTTCGGTAGTATTGGTCGGGAAAGCTGCAATGTACCTGGTCGCAGCTTTCCCGAACCCTTTCGGGCCGGGGGTGGCATCGGCGCGCGCCGGTTCCTTCGTATTTCGACGGCCCGGTTCGCCCGGGCGTTCATCACGGCAAACCACCCGTGGATCTTTCCTGGAACTGGACTTGAGGAAACATTGATGAATCGTTGGGGCGCGGATTTCGGCATCAACACCTATTCCTGGATACAAACGGTGTCGGCCGTGGAGTGCGTGCGCTGGCTCGCCGAACGCGGCGTGAAGTCGATCGAGCTTATGCTCTACCCGGGGCACCTGTGGATCACCGACAGCGAGGAAACGCTGCGCGACCTGCGCCGGGTGATCGAAGACCACGACGTTTCACTGGTCACGCTTAACACGCCGAACATCGATCTGAATATTGCGGCCGCTACCGAAGGGATGCGCGATTACAGCATCTCTCTGAATAGCGACTACCTGCGGCTGGCGGGTGAGCTGAATGCCAAAGCGCTGATCCTCGGGCCGGGCAAGCCCAATCCGCTGTTCCCGCTTCCGGCGGAAAAGATGGAACCGCATTTTTTTCGCGCCCTGGACGTGTTGCTGCCGGTTGCAGCGCGTGCGGGCGTCGAACTCTGGGTCGAGAACATGCCGTTCGCGTTCCTGCCCGATGCCGAATCAATGATGGATGCGCTGACGCGTTACGGTGCCGACGAGGTTGGTGTCTGCTACGACGTGGCGAATGCCCATTTCATCGGTGAGGACCCGGTATCGGGTTTCGACCGGGTCGGCGCGCGGTT
>LJTS01000205.1 GCA_001304425.1 Betaproteobacteria bacterium SG8_40 | reverse complement strand
CCCGCTTGCTTGCGCTAAGCGGGTTCGTCATGCGACGCGCTTTAGCAGTATTTTTTACGCGCCCGCAAGCTGTTCATCAAATCGGCGCAAGACAGTAAGTTACGAGGTGTTGGTCCTGTTGTCAACAACAAGGCACGCCAGTCCTCACGGGCTCAGATACTGGCGGCAAGGTTGAGATCAAGTTGTGCCGCATTGGCCTCGCGCCGGGCGAGTTCGCTGTCATTGCGGAGCGCTTCGATACTGGCCAGATACTCCGGCGTCACATCTCCGGTTACGTATTCGCCGCTGAAACAAGACGTTTCGAACTGTTCGATCGCCGGATTGACCGAGCGGCAGTCCTCAATCAGCGCGTCCAGATCCTGATAAATCAGGCGGTCAGCGCCGATCTCGCGGGCAATTTCCGCATCGCTCCGGCCATAAGCAATCAGCTCGTGCGATGTCGGCATGTCGATACCGTAAACATTCGGGTAGCGTACAGGCGGTGCCGCCGAGGCAAAGAATACCTTGTGTGCGCCTGCATCGCGCGCCATCTGGACGATCTCCCGGCTGGTAGTGCCGCGCACGATCGAATCGTCCACCAACAGGACGTTCTTGCCCTTGAATTCCATACCGATGGCATTGAGTTTCTGCCGAACCGATTTCTTCCGGATCTCCTGTCCGGGCATGATGAACGTGCGGCCGATGTAGCGATTCTTGATAAAGCCTTCGCGGTAGGACACGCCAAGGCCTTCGGACAATTCCATCGCCGATGGCCGGCTGGAATCCGGTATCGGCACGACCACGTCGATGTCGAGGTCGGCATGTTCGCGCTTCATCTTTTCCACCAGGCTGGCGCCCATGCGCAGCCTCGTCTCATACACCGATATGCCGTCGATCACCGAATCGGGGCGGGCAAGATAGACGTATTCGAAGATACACGGCCGATGCATGGTCCGGGTCGCACACTGCCGGCTTTGAAAATTCCCCTGGATGTCGATGAAGACGGCTTCGCCCGGTGCGACATCCCTGACCAGATCGAAACCAAGCGCGTCAATCGCGACGCTCTCGGACGCCACGAGATACTCGGGGCCTTGCTCTGTGCGCGCCACACCAAATACCAGCGGCCGTATCCCGTACGGGTCACGGAATGCGAGCAGCCCATACCCGGCAATCATCGCCACCACGGCATAGGCGCCCTTGACGCGCCTGTGAACGCCGGCAACGGCTTTGAAGATTGCCTCCTCGTCAAGCTTGTGATCGGAACACGCTTCTTGCAGTTCGTGCGCCAGCACATTGAGCAGAATTTCCGAATCGGAGTTCGTGTTGATGTGACGAAGATCCTGACGGAACAGCTCGTGTTTGAGTTGTTCCGCATTGGTCAGGTTGCCGTTATGGCCCAACACAATACCGAAGGGGGAATTGACGTACATCGGCTGCGCCTCTGCAAACGAGCTTGCCGAACCGGCTGTCGGATAGCGGCAATGCGCGATACCCGACTCGCCCGACAGATAGCGCATGTTGCGGGTGCGGAACACGTCACGGACGAGCCCGCCACCCTTGTGCATCTGGAAATTGTCGCCGTCGGCGGTGACGATCCCCGCTGCGTCCTGGCCGCGGTGCTGCAAAACCTGCAAGCCGTCGTAGAGCAACTGATTCACCGGTGATTTTGTCACCGCACCAAGAAGTCCACACATATCAGATTCTCCGGGCCGGTCCGCTAACGGCTAGCGGGCTTGAAGGACTGCGCAAGAACGACAGACATCCCTATTTCATCCGCTCCTGAACAGTATACGGCAGCCTTGGCTGCATCCACGATGCCATCGTCTCCAGCGGGTACCTGAAAAAAGCGTCTCGCCAATATCGTTCCTGCGGCAGCGGCGTAAGGCTTGCAACAAGAACCAGTACAACCGATACAAGCACTCCCCGGGCCAGGCCGAAAAAAGCACCCAACGCGCGGTCGGTACCCCTGAGACCGGTCATCTTGACGAGTTTGGCCACCTGCAGCGACAAAAGACTGAAGAGCATTACGCTGGCAACCATCACCAGAACGAAACTGAAACCGATACGGATTTTCGGATGCGCGATGAAGCCCGACAGCCATTCCGCCACCACCGGAGCACCGAACTTCGCAACGACGAAAGCACCCACCCACGAAAGCAGTGACAACACTTCACGAACAAGGCCGCGTATCACGCTGATAAACATCGAAACAAACAGAATCAGCAGGAATACGTAGTCGAATACGGTCATTCCCGGAATGACCCTAACGGAACCGAAACGCCTTGCCGAAGAGCGCCCGCCTCACGCTCATCGCTCATCCGACCTGACGATGTCTGGTTCCCCATAAGTCAGCTTTCGCGCCTTGAGGCGATCGCGCGCCTGTTCCGCCTCTGCACGCGTCGGATACGGACCGACGCGCACCCGCGTGCGCTTACCGCCCGAGGTTGTCACCCCCTCCGTATACACATCGAACCGGCTTTCGCGCACGGTTTTCGCCAGCCGGTCCGCGTTGCCGGCATCGGAAAACGCGCCCAGCTGAACGACAAATCCCGCGCTGGACGACCGAGATGGCGCAGGCTTGCTTTCGACCGGCGTACTGACCGCCGCCGGCTTCTGCTGCGGCGGAGTGCTCGCTGCGGGTTCCGGTTTCTTCTCGCCGGATCGCTCCGTGTCGGGAGATGGTTCGACCGGTGTGAAGCGCAACGACCCGGACGAGGTTGCGGACGTATTATCCGTAGACGAATCCGCAGCAGACGTTTCGTCTGCTTCGGCCGGCAGTTCGTTGGCGTCCGGTGGAGGAGGAATATTGATCGCGATGTTTTCCGATACCGGCTTGGGCTCGTTATCGAGAACCATCGGCAGAAAAATAACAACGACCAGAACGAGCGCGATAGCGCCAACGAGGCGTCGTCGGGCCCGCTTTTTGAGCTGAAGTTCTTCGCTGCTGATTGCTTTTGCCATGACCGTCCCGATCAGAACCTGGCCTGCAATCCCGGTGTGCCGCTCGATTTCAAGGCTTGACTTACCGTGTAAAACGACCCGAAGAGCAGGATTCTATCATTCTCCCGGGCAGCCTCCCGTGCCGCCGCGAAGCCGGTTGCGACATTGTCGAAAACATCCACTTGCATCGATGCCGCTTGCTGCAGGAGGACGTCCCTCACGCTTGCCGCCGGGGCTGCCCTGGCGACCGGAAGGTCGCATACGAACCACCGATCGACCTGGCCTGCCAGCGCCGAGGCGATCTCGTGGATCTGTTTGTCCCGCAAAACAGCGAAGACGGCCAGGGTCCTTCCTGTACACGGCATCTGCCGAAGGTTTTCCGACAGCGTGCGCGCGGCGGCCGCGTTATGCGCTACGTCGAGGATGACTTCCGGTTTTCCCGGCAACACCTGAAATCGTCCGGGACAGCGGGCATGGATCAGTCCATTGCGCAACGCGCCCATATCAACCGGCAATAGCGGCTGCAGGATGCGCACGCACTCAAAGGCCGCGGCGGCATTGTCCAGCTGGCGCGCGCCGTTCAGGGCCGGGAGCGGCAATCCGGTCTTCTTCCCGGCGCTGCTCCAGAAATTCCAGCCGGAGTCAGCGCGCGCATGGCCGAAATCCCTGCCGATCAGGTGCAGATCGGCCCCCACCGCCTGCGCATGCGCGACAAGCGATGCGGGTGGGCTTTCATCTGCACAGACGGCTGCAACACCGCTACGGAAAATACCGGCTTTCTCCCGGCCGATCGACTCGCGATCGCCTCCCAGATACTCGATATGGTCGATATCGACGCTGACCACCACCGAGCAGGCTGGCTCGAATACGTTGACGGCATCCAGTCTTCCGCCCAATCCGACTTCGAGGATCGCGAGCTCGACCATCCGGCCGGAAAAAATCAACTGCGCCGCCAGCGTGCCGAATTCGAAGTAGGTCAGGGAAATATCACCTCGCGCGGAATCAACGCGTTCGAACGCCTCAACGAGTTCCTCGTCACCGGCTTCCCGGGTGCCTACCCGGACGCGTTCGTTATACGCAACAAGATGCGGCGATGTGTAGAGCCCGACGTTGTAGCCGGCGCGATGATAAATCGACTCGAGCATGGCGCAGGTCGAGCCCTTGCCATTGGTTCCGCCGACCAGGATCACCGGGAAAGCGGGACGAAGGTTCAAGCGGTCACGCACTGCGGAGACGCGCTCCAGACCCATCTCGATTTCCACGGGATGAAGGCGTTCGAGCCGGTCGAGCCACTCGGAAAGAGAACGGGACATCAGCAACGCGACAACAACGTCTTCAAAGCGCTGGATACGCCTGAACGCAACACATTGGAAAGCGGGGAGAAGGGGAAATGCTCAGTTGGGCTGGACACGCATTAACAGCGTGATGAGGTTCGCCAGCCTGTCGCGCATGTTGCGACGATCCACAATCATGTCCACCGCACCGTGCTCGAGCAGGAACTCAGCCCTCTGGAAACCTTCGGGCAACGTCTGCCGCACCGTTTGCTCGATGACGCGCGGGCCGGCAAAACCGATCAAGGCGCCAGGTTCGGCAATAATGACATCGCCGATCAGGGCAAAGCTGGCCGACACACCGCCCATGGTGGGATCGGTCAGCACCGAAATGAAGGGCAGTCTCGCCGCCGACAACCTGGTCAGTGCCGCAGTCGTCTTGGCCATCTGCATCAACGAGGTAAGTCCTTCCTGCATGCGCGCGCCACCGCTCGCCGAAAAACACACGAATGGCAAATTGTTCTCGCAGCAGGTATGCACGCCGCGTATGAAACGCTCGCCGACGACCGAGCCCATCGAACCGCCGAGAAAACGGAACTCGAACGCGGCGCAAACGAGCGGTACTTCCTTGACGCTGCCTTGCATCACCACCAGCGCATCGTCTTCACCGGTGTCTTTGCGCGCCTGATCGAGCCGGTCCTTGTAGCGCTTGCTGTCAACAAACTTCAGAAAATCGACCGGTACGACCTCGGCGCCGATCTCGTAACGGCCATCCGGGTCGAGCGTAAGATCGAGGCGCTCCCGCGCGCCAAGGCGGTCGTGATTACCGCATTTCGGACAAACATTCAGATTCTTTTCCAGCTCCGCGCGATAGAGCACCGTTTCACAGCGCTGGCACTTGCTCCACAATCCCTCGGGCACCGCCTTTCTGGCGCTGCCGGAAGCGCTACGCTTGATTTTCGGCGGTAGCAGTTTTTGTAGCCAGCTCATGGCTGTGGCGGCCTTATCTTCATCAATGCGCGTCCATCGCCCGGCGAATGTCGCTAATCAGCGCCCCGACGCGCCTGACCACGTCTTCCGGGGCTGATTTCTCGATTTCCTCCACGAGGCGGCTACCGATGACAACCGCATCCGACAAATCCGCAACAGCGCGGGCCGTCTCGCCGTCACGGATACCAAACCCGACCCCGATCGGCAGTTTGACGTGAGAGCGAATTTGCGGAACCTTCTTTGCAACCTCGGTAAGGTCGAGATGCGACGCGCCGGTCACACCCTTGAGCGACACGTAATAGACATAGCCGCTCGCGTTTCGCGCGACAGCGTCCATGCGACTTTCCAGCGTGGTCGGCGCAAGCAGAAAAATCGAATCGATGCCGCTGGACTTCAGCAGTGTTGTCAATTCGGAACTCTCTTCCGGCGGGTAATCCACCACCAGTACGCCGTCCACTCCCGCC
>LJTS01000204.1 GCA_001304425.1 Betaproteobacteria bacterium SG8_40 | reverse complement strand
CCGAAGCCTGGGTGGCGTGCGTCGCTCACCGGCCCGGGTGAGCCCCTCGGCAGGCTGGCTTGCGCGCGGACACACTTGCGCGCGGACACACTGGAGCCGTGTTGCGCGGATTCGAACGCCTGTGGATGTTGACTGCGTGGCGCGCAGCCGGTGGAACGGCGTTCGCGGTTACGCCGTTCGAGGAGTGATCGGCCTGGTCCGGTGTTGAAGCGAACCAGGCCGGCTCCCGTTGCCGTCCAAAGCATGATCCTTGGCCCGGGCCTTGCGCCGACGGCACGGCGAAGGCATATGGGGATTACCGGAATGTCGGGGATGTCTCCCTGCGCGTTGTCTCTAATGGCCCTTGAAGTCCGGTGTCTAGCTGGCGCTCGCCCATCCGGCGGTGGCGCCGAGGTCGGCTGCGCCGGCCCTGCAAGTTCCCGGCAACATCGAGCTGATGTCTTCGGTATTGGTCGGCGCCGGCCCGCAGTCCCACAGCGCCACAGCGTCTCCTGATTGCACGGGACCGGACCGGTTCAGATCCGGCCACGGGCGAAGGATGATGTGCTGGCCGTCTACCAGGGAGTTGATGTTGCGAATTTCTGCGCGCACGGCACCCTCGTCACTCGTTTCAAGTACTTCCACAAAGCTAGTCAGCGCGGTGCCGGCCTTGGATTCGCACACCCAGTCTCCACCGCTCGGAAGGCTGGAAGCGGATTGCACCGTTTCGGAAATCGCCGTGCGGCACGTGCTGAGCGCGAGCACGACCTCGCTGATCTTGGCGCGGGCGCTGTAGTTCTGGTAGGCCGGCAGTGAAACCGACGACAGGATGCCGATGATGGCGACGACGATCATCAATTCAAGCAGGGTGAAACCGGAGTTGTAGTGTTTCATTTTCGCGCTCCTCGCTGGCGTATTGTTTGTTTATTTCGTGCGGATCGAAAGCTTGCAGGTGCTGCGGCGTCGGCGAGTGCTCTGCACCTAGCGTGCCTGAAGGAGGGAAGTGCGATTTATCAGCCGGTTAACCCCGTTACCAGATTCGCTTTAGGTAAGACGGCGTCGTCCGGGAACGACGGAATGGCTGGATGGTCGTTCCACGGAGACGGTCCTGCCCAGACATCGAACTCGGGGCCGGTGCGGGCGGAGCGATTGGTGTTTCAGTGACGGCGAAGTTGCAGGCCGCGGGGACAAGACAGGATGGAATCTGGCGCTTGTGGAAATGCCCGGGGATTCGTCAGCGGTTCACCCAAAGGCATCAGGCTCCTGGCCCGGGCTGATCGGGACGGTTAGCCTGATGCTGGTTCCGGAAAAAACTCGCGATCGGACTCGAGACGTCCGGATCAATCGCCGATTTCGTAAATATCCGTTTCGATCTCCGTGACCTTCCCGGTCATCGCGTCGACTTCAACATCGATTTCCTTGCCGTCTGGCGTGATGACTTCGAATTCATAGGACATTGCGCCTGTAGACGTTGTTTCCAGGTCCATGCCGACGATGCGGCCGGGAACCCGCTCAAGAGCAGCCTTGCGTGCTTGTGCCGGCGTCACCGTGGCTTTTTCGAGGAAAGCGTCGAGGTTCATGTCGTCGTTCTCCCATTCGACCTCGACGATCTTGCCTGTCATGGCATCGCATTCCACCTCGGTTTCACGGCCGTCGGCGGTCTCGATCTCGAATTCATAATGAGGTACGCCGTCTTCGAGCGTCATCTCGAGCTCCTTTACTTTGCCGGGATGCATTGCCATTGCCGCACTGAGGCATGTTTCCATCGACACTTTGGTTTTCGGCATGCCTTCCATTGCCAGTGCCGGCGAGATCGCGAAGATTGCCGCAGTACTTGCCAACAAACAGCCAAGCCGCTTCATTGAGGTTCTCCTGTTGTGGTTTGAGGAAGCTGAAATCATAGGTTGCCAGACTCTGATTGCCTGTTTTGCGCAGAGTTCCGCATGTAGCCGCGACCGGTGGTGGTTTGAACACATAGGCTGAGACTGCGCGTACGGATAACCCGCGAAATAACATGGTCATATGGGCGCATATAAGACGCGGGTTAGGCGGGGGCCAATCAAACAGCGTATGCGTACCGCATGGAATGGTGCGGCGGAAATGGGCGCGCAGAAGGCGCGGGCGCCGTAAATCCAGCGATTGCCCGGGTTCCGGAAAAGAAGGCGAAGCCGGGCATGCCCTGATGTATGTTTTCCATTCAGCGCGGCACGCCATGCGTGTCAATATGAAAACCCGATGGCTGCCTGGCGTCGTCGGTGAGCGCAGGTGACGTGGCTGCCCTCAGCAACGGATCATGGTTCCGCTAACGTCGAATTGTCGTGTAAGGTACTGCCAGAATATCTGGAGGATGAAGATGGCGCTCAGGATCGCGTGTCTGGCCTTGTTTCTCGCGTCTGTGTTCGGGTGTGCATCCGGCCCGGAGTTCGCAGAGGTGCGGTCGGCGATTCCGGAAATCGAGGCGGGGAAGGGGCGGATTTATCTTTATCGCCCCCAACGCAGCTTCCTGTATGTGGGATCGGTGCGCATCAACGGGGAGGAGATCCGCGTTCCGGAAGCGGGCGGATTGCTGTTCGTCGATCGGGAGCCTGGCGATTACGAAATCGTCGTCGACAGCATTACGACCGAGAAAGCAAAGATTTGGCTCGGCCCGGGTGAGGAGAGATATGTCCGGATTACCGTAACGACCGAAGGGCATTTTCTGTACACGATTTACCCGAAAGTCGAAGACAAATCGACCGCGACCCAGGAGATGCTGGACCTGAACTTCATCAATCTGCAATGAACGTTCTCGCGGCAGCTGGCAGTGCATTGATACGCTGACGGTGGCGGCGAGTTCCGCCGGACTGCAGGCCTTACGTTGCATGCACCGGCGGCTGGCTCAGGTTTTCCTGTCCCCCGGCTGCACGGCCGGCGCGAGGTACCACTTTTCCGGCGGAACCACCTTTGGCTCCTCGGCATCGGCTTCGTAATTGGGCGTCATGATCTGCACGCCATATTCGTTGAATACGTCAAGAATATTGCGGTGCAAAGCCGTGTATAGCAGCTGTATCTTCTGCGGCTGATCGCAATAGACGTTGATCTCGTAGGTCACGCAAAAATCACCGAGGGCAGTGTGCAGCACGAAGGGCGGAGGCTCGCGCAACAGGCCTTCGGTCCGGTTCGCCGCCTCGATGAGCATCGCTTCAACCTGCCGCCAGGGTGTTTCGTAGCCGATACCAACGGTTGTGTGGAGAATGATGCCGCCCTGGCGCGCTCTTGCGCTGTAATTGATGACATTGCTGTTCAATATGACGGAACTCGGAATAGTGACTTCCTCGTTCTTGGGTGTGCGTAGATGGGTCAGTTGCTGGCGCATCTCGACCACGTCGCCGACGACGTCGCCGACCTTGATCCTGTCGCCGACACGGAAGGCCCGCCGGTAAATGAGCATGTAACCGGCGAGGCTGTTCGCGACGATAGAGGAAGCGCCCAGAGACATCAGTAAGCCGGCAAACAGGGAGATACCCTTGAATGCCGCAGAATCGGACCCTGGAATGTACGGGTAGGCGATGACGAGCGCAAACGCGATGACCAGCATGCGCAGTAACCGGTAGGTCGGCCACGCCCACTCTTGCTCGAATCCCGCCAGCCTGATCGTCCCCCAGGCTACACCGCTGAAAAAAATCTGGCCGAGGCGCAAGGCATAGCGGATGACGAAGAACAGGACCGCGATAAAACCCAGGCCTGGAAGGGAACGGACGATGCCGCTCCACATCGTCTCGAGCGGCTCGGTCAGCAGCCCGGTTGTTGCGGTCGCGAACCATCGCGTCCACGGGAACAGGTCAAGGACAAGTTCGGCACTGACGAAAATCAGTATGACCATGATGAGGAACCGAAGCGACCAGAGGGCGCCATGCCACGCGCTTTTCAACTCCCCGGCGGAAAGCAGCTTGAAGGATTTCGCTTCCAGGCTTTCGAGCCGAACCTGCAGGCGCCGCTCGAGCGCGCGATCAAGCCATTGGAACAACCATCGCAGTACGAGCAGTGACGCTACCAGCAGGCTGAGTACGATGGCGCTGGTGACGCCTTGCCGAACCAGATAGGGGCGGCTACGTTCATAGCGGTAACGCTCGATGGCTTGCGCGATGCGTTCCCGCAGGATGGTGGCAAGCACATGATGCTGTTTCAGTTGCTCGACGGAGGCGTCGGCATCGAACAGGGAAACAAGGCGAACCTCGCCCGCTTGTATGTCCGTCCTGTCCTCGGCTTCGACGATGCGCAGATCGGACAAGGCAACAGACCTGTCTCTTGCGACCGCATCGATGCGTTCGGCGACTGTTTCGGCACGCAATGTTGCCGGAAAGCTCGAAACTCCTCGCAAACTGAACAGGATGTTACCGTCGACAATGACCGGCGCCAGTTCGACTTCCTCAACCAGTATCTCGCGCGCAACCGAAGGACTGGATTGCGCTGCCGCATGGCTGGTGGGCAGCAGCAGGCCAGTGATGATCATTGCCGCGCAAAAAACGCTGCGTCCCGGTTGCAAGGAATGCCACTTCATGACTGTTTCGCCCTTGTGCTTGACGATTGGCGGGAGACCTGCACGGTGCCCGCGAGTGCGGGGGGGACTATACCACCGGCACCCGGAAAAACTCACTTTCGTCGTGCCGGGCACCTTGCCGGCAAACGGAGCAACGCCCGATCGCGGCTCCACCAAGCCGTGATGCGGGGACTATGCTCCCTGACCGCTCATGTGCTCAAAGCGCAAGGCATCGGCCTGGGCCATCAGGTCGCCGACATCGGCATGGCCCGACGCATCGATTCCAAGCTTGCCGAAGGTGAAGTCGATGTCGTAGCCCCGTTTCGCCTCTTTGTTGTACTTGTCGACCGTACCGTGCAGGCGTTCCAGTGCATGTTCGAGCTCGGTGTTGCTGACATTGGTCATCAGCACGGCGAATTCATCGCCACCGAGCCTGCCGAGGACGTCGGACTCGCGGAAATTCAGCTTCAGCAACTGGGCGAAGGCCTTGAGTGCTCGATCACCTTCGGGTTGGCCGAGTCCATCGCTGATCTGCGCGAACTGGTCAAGTTTGAAATACAGCAAGGCAGCGGGCTTCTCGAAACGCCGCGACAACTCGAGGGCCTGGCTCGAAAGTGCTTCGAAACCACGGCGGTTGGAAAGCATCGTCAATTCATCCATGGTTGCCATTTCGCCCGCCGCCAGTTCCCGTTCCGCCATGTGCGCCAGGTCGTGCTGCAGCGCCATATCCTGCGCGGCGAATTCGCGGGGTCGATGGTCCATCAGGCAAAGCGTTCCGAGTACGCTGCCGTCGGCGGCCTTCAGCGGGCACCCGGCATAGAAGCGGATCTTCGGCCCGGCGGTGACAAGGGGATTGTCGCTGAAGCGTTCGTCGCGGGCGGCATCTGGCACCAGCAGGACATCCTCACCCAGAATGGCGTGAGCACAGAACGAAGTATCCCGTGACATTTCGGACATTTCCAGGCCGTGCGACGACTTGAACCACAGCCGGTTCTCGTCGACCAGGCTGACCAGTGCGATCGGGACATCGAACAGCTTTGCCGCGATCCGGGTCAGGCGGTCGAAACGCTCTTCCGCCGGCGTGTCCAGTATCTTGAGCGACTGGAGCGTATCGATGCGGGTGTCTTCGTCTGCGGGTCTCGCGGCTGCTTGCATGTGCTTCCTTGGAAATCGATTTGT
>LJTS01000203.1 GCA_001304425.1 Betaproteobacteria bacterium SG8_40 | reverse complement strand
CTCATGACGCTCGCACAAACCCTACATCGTCCTGCAGGGATCGCCGTGCAGCGCGGGGGCGGCACTACGACTTGACTCACTGCCGGGCCGCGGCCGGGCGCTTGCGCCATCGGCGTTTAGCCGGGAGCCTGCTTCCCGGAATGGTAGAAGAGAAGTCCCGGGACCGGACCTGCCCCGGTTCGACAGGCGCCTTCGGGCCATGACCCGGGCATGGGCCAAGCGGTCATGGCTGGCCGTGGATTCCAGCCACGCGCCAAGGGCCTGTTCGCAGCCACGCTCCCGGAGGGGCATTTTCGCCATCCGGTTCGCGCCCCCCGGGCGCCAGATATCGGGTTTCTTCGCGACGAATTCGAGCGGGACGAAACACCCGCGCTGCTCCGCCCCCGGATGCATCCACGTGCACGAAACGCGGTCCGGGCCGGCAGCGCCAGGGGCCGCTACTCCCGGCGCCGCTGTTGTTTCATAGTCCAGTTGGCACGGCTGATGCATCGAATGCCCGTGAGGCTGGCCGTCGGGTACCGACTACGGCTGACATGCCGCCGGGCCACCGCCCGCGATTACCCGGCCAACCCTGCGTCACGGCAACAGCGCGACGATGCTGCCGAGCGAATGTAGATGCAACCACAAGGAGAGACAATGACCGATGGAAAGATCGCAGGTCTGCTTGTTTTCATGATCGCGGCAGTTCCCTGCCCGGCAATTGCCGATACCTTCGCCCCGAGCCACACTTGCATCCAGCCGGTTAAACCCGACAAATTCAACGGCAACCACGAAGTGACCATGTTCGATGCCGCCGTCAGCAATTACAAGCGGTGCATCACTGCCTTCGTTGACGAGCACTACGGCATCGCGGACTTGCACCGAAGTGCCGCCGACCAGGCAATCGCCGAGTGGAACAATTTTCTCAAAGACAATGGCCTGAACTGACCGGCGCGCGTCGCACACACGGCGCGTGATGCCGGCTGCGGCCATTCCCGCAGCAGTGCCCGCAGCGCATCGTCCAGATCGACAGTCACCGTCCCGGCAACACGCGGCTTGTCAAAGCCGGGCACACGAGGCGCACCGCGAGCCGTGACACGGGCAAGAACGCTCTTGCCAGGCCATTCGCCCACCGCCGGTTTGATATCCTCGAATGATCGCCGCGCCGTCAGTTCTTCCGCGCGGCTTCGCCCGGGCTGAAAGGCTGTCAGCCCCCCCCTGATCCGGGCGCTGAACACCAGGAACGCCGCCGCCCCCGTTGGTTGAACGGCCCTCCCGCGACATCTCTTGCCGAACTGTCGCCGACAAACGACTGATTCGATGAGTGTTTGGACTGGCGGGATTCGTAAGCGTAGCTTATAGTTTCCGTATGAAAACACTAACGATCGCTTACGCCCTGACACTCTGGTTATTCGCCATTTCGGCGGCCCACGCCGCGCCCGCTTGGGTGAGCGACCAGTTTGAAATCACCCTGCGCACAGGCCCGAGCACCAGCAATTCCATTGCGCTGATGCTCGGCAGCGGCACGCGGCTCGAAGTCCTCGAACAGAATGCCGATTCCGGATACGCGCGGGTCAGGACCGCGAACGGCACCGAGGGCTGGGTGCTGTCGCGTTACCTGATGGAGCAGCCGGGCGCTCGCGAGCAGATCGGCAGGCTCACCAAACAGGTCACCGGCAACGACGCCGGGGACGCCTCGCTCCCTACCCAGCTCGCAAACATCAGGAACGAATACAACTCGGCCAAGCGGCAGATTTCGATGCTTGAAAACGAAAAATCGGCACTGGAAAGCGAACTGGCGGAAATCCGCAGGGCCGCCGCCGATGTGCTGGGTGTGAATGAGCAGAACAAGAACCTGATCGACGAGCTTGCCACCGAGAAACAGCGTACTGACAAGCTCATTGAGGAAAACCGGCAGCTATCCAGCCAGACAACCCGCTACTGGTTCCTCTCCGGCGCGGCAGTATTGCTGATCGGCCTGCTGCTCGGCCTGTGGCTGCCGCGCATACGTTGGCAGCGGCGGCGGTCGGGGTACGACTTTTCGTAGGTTTTTGTGGGCAGATAGTTTCGCAGTCTCGGCGAGTTGAGTCTGTTGGAGCACAAGGCCGTGCTTCGCGCCGACGCTTGATCAGGACAGCCAATCTGCCGACCTGGTCACGCGCACCAAACGGTACAACCCTACAGAGTGTGTCCCTGCCGCTACCCAAACATGTCGGGACATTGTCACACTGTGCCCCGCCTGTGCGGCAATCAGTACTTAATGCGCCACCACCGCGTTAATCGTTCTCGCCAAAGGCCAACCCGGACGGCTGCCTTTCGCGGTGCGTGTAAAGCGCTGAAACAGCCGAAGTCGTATGGTCAAGAATCCACGCCAGGAAAACGAAGGACTGCGCCAACAACGTCCCGAGCATCCACAACAACTCGTTCAAAGCGGCTTTCAGGGGAGACAATAGTTTTGACATTGAGAACGCTCCATTGGTCATCGAACAGCCAGTAAGTCAGTAGTTATCTCGCTGTACTCCTCAACCATGCGAGTGACTGCAGATTACTGATGGAGAGCTGCCAGGACCGCGAAGCATCACGCGGCAATAATGTGCGGTAATACCGATCAGACCAAACAGCAACCGGGCATTTGCGGAAAAACCGACCACGCGGTCCCGCAGCCTGCTCGGAGAATCCGTTGGTTCGAACCCCGCGCCGAATGCGCAGCGTCACGCAATGCTATATTGCAAGACCTGACCCCGCTTTTTCTTTCGCAGCGCAGCGATCTTTTTATGGAGCGCCGTTTTCAGGATGTCCTCAAACAGCTTTTAGAAGAACGAATCATTGCGCGTGTGAATATCTCCGATGCACGACCTTACCTGCCCGAGAATGAGGAGTTCGGTGACGAAATCCTTGTACATTACATTTCGTTCACGGTGATCTAGCGATTGTTCGTTTTCAGGGGATGATCGTGCATCAGGGGCCGCAGCCCGGCCCCCGCAGCGTCAGAGAAACTCCACACTATTGCCAACGCGCCGTATCCGGCGGTTATACCGCGTTCGTTCCGTCGTCGTGACGAAACTGTAAGGCGCGCTGTCCGCGCCCTCGTAGTGGATGACCAGCACGCATTCGGCGTTGTCGGGGACGTTCTTGACCCGGTACTGTCCGGTAACCGCTGCTACGAAGACCGATTGCTCGAAACCATCACACGTGACGGTGACCCTCGCGCCCTTCGCCCCGTCGCCTTTTCGGTCGGTGAGGTTTCCAACCACCTCGGCGGCATGGGCCCCGCTCGAGAATGCGCCGGCAACAAGCACCAGGCATGTGCAAATTCCCGTCATTGTCCTGCTCATGCTGCAATCCTCCAATGCTTCCCCACCGCCTTGTCGCGGTTTGCGTGAGACCAAAATAGCGGCAACCTCTACTTCACGATTGCCGATGAATAGTCCGAATCTCAGATCGAGTCCGCACCAATTCATCCGTCTATCCTCTGCGGCAAGGCTCTTGCAATCGAGCACGCACCTCAAAGGAAACTTCTACCCGCCTCGTGCCCCGCTCTACCAGGCCCACCACGGGTATGGGTTAAGACCATGGCCTTTTTGCGGCGGCTGGCGCTTGGGTGCCTGTTCATCCTCACTCGACTCATCCTGATCCTCTGCGTTCTTGTCGGGACGCAAGCAGTAGGAGCCCGTTCCTTGAAACGCCCGGCCGTCGAGAAGATTGCCCGTCAGCGTCGCCTCTGTTTCGTTGTCTGGCGCCCACTTCTCGATGTCGTCGACAAAACGGCAAACCAGATCCCAGTAGCCGTCAATGTTGGTGTCCTTCTTGCGGCAACGCAAGTTGCCCTTCCCATTTTCACCAAGCTCCAGCCCGGCGAACGACAGCGTGGTTGGATCAATCTGTGAGATATCGAATTGCGCACTGCCCAGGATCGCTACCGGCACCGTGCCGCGTCCATTGATGTTGATGCAGCTTTGATCGCTCCCGGGTTTGATGTCTATCGCCACGAGCTCGGCTTCGGATGGCGGCGCGAATTTCCAGACGTCGTTGTCTACATTGAGGTAATTCGTAAAATCGGTGAAATCAAACGTTTCCCGGTCGCCGCCAAACGTGAAAATTGCCGGGCGATAACCCTTCTCTCCGCGGAACCACCCGGACAGCACATCGAAATCGTACTTCCCGTCTGCCGGGTCGGTCGCGTTCCACGGCGAATCGCTGACCTGCTCCCAGTCGGCCCCCGTCTTGCTCACCCATACGTCGAGCGGATTGCCCGGACCAAACGGATTGGTTGGATCCTTGCTCAATCCGAAACCGCCAAAACAGACAATCTGGTCGACAACCACCGCGCACTGGTGGCCCGGTCTGGGCGACCAGCCGGCGGAGGCAGTCACGAGTTCCCAGTTGACGCCATCTTTCGTACGCCAGACATCATTGAAATAAGGGGGCTGGCAAAATGGCAGCGGATCACAGATAAAGCCCTCCTCGCCGCCGAGCAGATACAAATAGTCATTTTTGACCACGGCCACGGCACCGGCCCTCGGCGACCACGGCGCGCTCGCCGTGACCCGTTCCCAGTGGCGGCCATCGCGGGACCGCCACACGTCATTGAAGTAAAGGCGCGGCGGACCTCCCGGGCCACCGATGGCCTCGTCATCGTTCTGCGATCCGCCCATCACGTAGATGTGATGCTTGAACACGACCGCGCTTAGCCCGGCACGCTTTTTCCAGCCGGCATCGCCTGTCATTTGCTTCCAGTGCACGCCGTCCACGCTGCGCCAGACATCGTTAAAGAAATCGGAGCAATTCTGCACGCCTTCCGGGCACGCAGGCCCTGCCTTGAAATTCTGCCCGCCCAGCACGTACATGAACGGGCCTTTCGTCACCGCCTGAAAGTAAGCCCTGGGGGGCCAGGCATCGCCCGATTGCACAATCTGCTTCCACGAACGGCCCTGATCGGAACTCTTCCACACATCGCCCCAGATGACGCTGTCACCGATCACTGGCGGAAAGCTCGGGGGTTTCGGCGTGCGACCGCCCATCAGGTAGAACCGCCCCCACAGATTAACCACCTGCAATCCGGCCCGCGGCGCCCAGTCCGCATCAGGATTGACCTCGGTCCACTCATAGGAACCTATGTCACGTAATCCCGAGGCCTTGTCCCCTGCCAGTGCCTGAGTCGCCCAGCAAAGAACAACAAGGGAAAAGAGCGCATAAAAAATCGTATCTCGCCTGATCATCCTTACTCCCTGGTCAGTTGCTTGAAATCGTTCTCGTCCGGCAGTTGTTCACACCTGGACTGTCTACCGGCGTCCTCCGGAAAACGGCTATTGCGCGCCACACACGGACCAACGCAAGCGATTCAAAAGCAAGCATGCCGCCGCAACACAGCGCTGTAAAGCACGCCTGGAACCCCAATTTCTCCAGCAGAAAGCAACCGCCAAGAAAACGGTTTAACTTCCGCGAGAAACATCGCGCGTTTGAAGGAACTATTTAAGTACTGAAAGCGGCCCGCGCGGCGCAGATAGCGTCGTTTCCCAGGGCCCGATTCATTCAGGGCAAGGGGCTCGGGATGGTGGGCCCCGCGGTAAATCCGCGGAGACAAGAAATGCTATTTTGCAAGACCTGACCCCGGACTCTTATGCACCGGGCGCACTTCGCCCGCCAGGTGCACAAGGATCGCCTTGATCAGCGCCGGGGCTTCGACGCACGCGAGGCGAGGCCTTCGCGCACTTCCGGGCCGGCGAAGCCAAGCTTCTTTCTTTCTT
>LJTS01000202.1 GCA_001304425.1 Betaproteobacteria bacterium SG8_40 | reverse complement strand
GTTTGCGGCGCTCGCTGATCGTTTTCATCTGGGCGGCTTTTTCACGATCGATGTAAGCCTCGTCCGCGCCCGCCGCGGCCGCAGCGGGACTGATGTAAGACCAGCCTGATTCGTCCACCGAACCGATGGCGTATTCGGGATTGCCCGGCGCGCGCAGCTTGCGCACCAGCACGACATCGATGTCGCCGCCGAGTCGATCCGCGACGATGCAAGCCATTGGCACCGCGCCGCGCGGAATACCGAGAATCAGCGGCTTGCTGTTGCTGTACCCGGCCAGCGCATCGGCCAGCTTTTCAGCCGCGTCGTCGCGGTTGGCGAACAACCTGCCGGAATTCATGCGCTCGCGCGTTCCTGCAGAGCCGCTTCGGCCGCAAGCTCTGCCGCCTTCAAGGTATTGGCGAGCAGCATGGTGATGGTCATTGGCCCGACGCCGCCCGGCACCGGCGTGATGTAACCGGCTTTTTCGCGCACGTTTTCGAAATCGACATCGCCTGCGAGCTTTCCGCTCGGCAAGCGGTTCATTCCGACATCGATCACCGCGGCGCCTTCCTTGATCATGTCAGCCGTTACCAGGCCCGGCTTGCCGACCGCCGCCACCACGATGTCCGCGGTCTTCGTAAACAATGACAGGTCGCGGGTCTTCGAGGTACAGATGGTCACGGTCGCGCTACGCGCGAGCAGCATCAACGCCATGGGTTTGCCGACGATATTGCTCCTGCCGATGACCACCGCATTGCAGCCTTCGATGGGAATTCCGTAATGATCCAGCAAGGCCATGACCCCATGCGGCGTGCATGGCGGAAAATCGCTCTCGCCGGTAACCAACGAGCCGACGTTGTGCACGTGAAACCCGTCAACGTCCTTGTCCGGCGAAATCGCCTCCAGCACTTTCTTGTTGTCTATGTGCGCCGGCAACGGCAGTTGCACCAGGATTCCGTGAATTCGCGGATCGTTATTGAGTTCGGCAATCTTCGCCAGAACCAACGCCTCGGCTGTCGATTGGTCGTAGCGAAACACCTCCGAGTGCATGCCGACGTCGCCGCACGCCTTGGCCTTGTTCCGCACGTACACCTGCGACGCCGCGTCTTCGCCGACCAGAATTACCGCCAGACCCGGGCGCACGCCCCTCAAACCAAGCGACTCCACGCGCGAGCGCATCTTGGTGCGCATCGTTTCCGAAACGGCGCGCCCGTCAATAATCGTTGCTGTCATAACACCTTGATGAAACCAGAAGAAAAAACCTGAACGCTTGAAAACCGCGTATCGCGGCGACCCTGTCTCAGCCCGATTTTTCAACCTCGGCAAGCGTTGAATAGAAAACCGGACCGTGGCCCATGTCCGCCTCGCGCTGGCTGGTCAGCGTATTGACGTTGACGCCGTTCTTCATGTGCGAACCCTGGAGTTGTTTCGGCGCGCCGATTACCCCCGGCAACAAGCCCTCGACAACGTGCGCGTAGCCAAACGTCTCGCCCCGATCGTTGTACAGCCGGCAGAAGTCCCCCGATTGGATGCCGCGCGCGCTGGCGTCCTGCGGGCTGATCTCGATGGTCGGCCGCGACAGCATTTCCTGCAGCCGCGGCACGTGCTGGAAGCTCGCGCCAATAAAATAATGCGTCGCGGCGCTGATGACCTGCAAGGGATACCGGGATGCGGCCTCCCTGTTCGCCAGACCCTCGGCCTCGGGCAGGTGCGCCGGCAACGGGTCCAGCCCCCTTTTCTCCATCGTCTCGGAGTAGATTTCGATCCTGCCCGATGGCGTCGGCCACTTGCCCGAATTCACGCCCTTGCGTCGTGGCGAATCCACGGCAGCCCTCGCCCAGCCCCGCTCCCTGAGCAGTTCCAGCGTCACGCCTTCGAACAGCGGATTGAAATCCGGGTCGATGATTGCTTCGAGCATTTCCTCGTCGGTTTCCGAGAAGCACGGCTCGTCATAGCCCATCTTGCGCGCCAGGCGCCGGAACAGTTCGCCGTTGTCGAGGCTCTCGCCGAGTTTTTCGATGGCTGGTTGCGACAGTCCGAAATAATAGGTGCCGTAAGCGGCCAGCAGGTCCATGCGTTCAAGCGCGGTGTCCGCCGGCAACAGGATGTCGGCATAGTCGGCGCTGTCCGTAAAGAAGGTATCGTGCACGACCGTGAAAAGATCGTCGCGCGCCATGCCCTTGCGCGCATCCACAGTGTCGGGCACGCAGTTGGCCGGGTCCGAGTTCCATACGAACAGGGCCCGCACCGGCGGCTGGGCCTCGTTGAGCGCCTTGCCCAGCTGGATCATGTTGAAGGTGCGCGGCTTGCGCCCGGCGAGCAAATCGGTGCGCTGGAACTTCGCCATGTCGATCGCCCGCATCTCGCCGCCCGAGGACATGCACACCCCGCCCTTGCCCGCCATCGCACCGGTAATCGCCGGCAGCAGCTTGATGGCGCGCGTCATCGAGCCGCCGTTGTCATGGCGCTGGATACCCCAGTTCACCCGGATGAACGACTTTTTCGTCGACGCGTACAAGAGCGCCAGCCTTTCGACATCGGCGGCCGCTACCCCGGTGATGCGCTCGACGGCGTCCAGCGTGTAGTCACCGAGCCGTTCGTCGATCAGGCGTTCCCAGCCAACGGTATGGGCTTCGAGGAACCCGACGTCGTGCAAGCCATGGTCGACGATGACTTTCATCATGCCAAGGGCCAGCGCCGCGTCGGTCCCCGGCCGCGGCTGGATGTGCCAGTCGGCAAAGGCCGTGGTCCGCGTCACTCGCGGATCGATGGCGATGACCTTCGCGCCGTTGACGCGCGCTTCGTTGACAAACGGCATGGCGTGAACGCCGGTCGTCACGAGGTTGGTGCCCCACAGCAGCACCACTTCCATGCCCGGCAGGTCTTCGATATTGGCATCGCCAACCCGGCCGGTGGTGAACATCTCCGCCGCCGCGCCGGCGGCCGTGCAAATCGTGCGTTCGAGCCGGCACGCGCCCATGCGATTGAAGAACCGCTCGCCCATGCCGAGAAACCCGAGCAATCCGAGCGTGCCGGAATAGGAAAACGGCAGTACCGCTTCCGGCCCGTCTTCGGCGATGATGCCCTTCAGACGCGCAGCGATCTCGTCCAGCGCCTCGTCCCAGCTGATGCGATGCCATTTGGCGCCCGGGCCCTTGGGCCCCACCCGGCGATGCGGATAAAGCACGCGCCGGTCGTTGTAGACCAGATCGAGGTAGTTGTTGACCTTGTTGCACAGGTAGCCGCGCGTGACCGGGTGGCTGGGGTCGCCCTTCACTTCGATCGCCCGGCCGGAACGCGTGTCAACCGTGACGCGCATCGAGCACGCGTCCGGACAATCATGCGGGCAAGAGACGTGGACGGTCTTCAGATGCAGGGCGTCGCGGTTCTGGGGCGCGGGTTCCATCGTACTGTCACCATCGAAAAGCGGGAGCCGCTATTCTACTCCCACGGCCACCGGAACGCCGCCTCACAGTGCCCGCAAACAACGTTCTCGCCGGCGTGAGACCATAATCGTTCCGGATGCCGAAAGGCCTTGCCTCGCAGTCTGGGTGCCGCGCGTAACGGCCAGAAGCGGCAAGTGAAAACAGATATCGCATCATCCCGCGTACCCCGGTTTCGAGCGTGCTCCACCAGACTCCATCGCTCGCCGGACCGCACGGGAAGGAGAACGGAGAAGCACGATGGAATCAACCGCCCCGACTACCCCCGCTTTGCATCACCGGCTGCGGCAACTCGTCAACCGCGGTGGAGAACTGTTCGGACTGCTGGGGATTCGCCTGCTGCTCGCCTGGGAATATGGCGTGGCCGGGCTGACAAAATTTCGCGGCGAAAACTGGTTCGATCACGTCCAGGGCGACTTTCCCCTGCCGTTCAGCCTGTTGCCGGTCGAGTTGAACTGGGTGCTGGCTACCTGGAGCGAACTACTCGGCGCTGCGGCACTGGCCATCGGCCTCGCCACCCGGTTCTTCGGCATTGCGCTGTTCATCCTCACCGCCGTCGCATGGGCCAGCGTGCATGACGGAAACGGCTACAACGTCTGTTACAACGGCTTCAAATTGCCATTGATTTATCTGGTCATGCTGCTGCCGCTGATCCTGAGCGGACCGGGAAAACTCAGTGTCGATTACTGGTGGCTGCGGCGCAACGCCCCGAAAGCCTGATCGCCGGGAGGGGCGCCGCAGCGCGGCGCAAAACCGGCAGTCTGGCTACAGGCTGATTAACAGCATCTCGAACTCGCCAAGGTCCAGCTTGCCGTTTTGATCGACGTCCGCGCGATCGAAAAAGCGCAGCATCGAAGGATCTTCGGCCCGCAACTCCGTGCGGCTCAGATACCCGTCGCGGTTCGCATCGGCTTTCAGCAGCATCGGTTGCGCTTCTTCGCGGACGTAGAAACCGGCGCTCGCCGGTTGGGTGAACGCCAGGCCGGCCACTATGCCAACCAGTGGCAAGACGAAAAACCGCGCTGCGCGAGATGAAAGAAGCATACTGACTGACCTCCCGTTACCTGAATTTATATCCCTGTGACCGCTAACGCACGACGCGGGTTCCGGATGACAAGCGAAACCGCGCAATTTCCCGGGCTGGCCGCTGCAGTAACATCGAACCTTGACGGCCGGCCGCGTTCACAGGAGCATCGACCGGCAGGGCAAGACGCGCGCCTTTCCCGCATGGCGCAACGGCCGGCAGTCCGCCGCCCGTGGCAACTGCGCGGATACGCCAGCGCCGATGGCAACACTCAGGAGACATCAGTATGGACATCAAGGGACTGCATCATCACGCGGTACGTTGCCGGGACTCCGGCGAAACCCGCGAATTCTACGAGGATTTTCTCGGCCTGCCGCTGGTGGGCGCGCTGGAAATCAAGGAAACCAAGAGCGGGCGCGAGACGCATACGCTGCACACCTTCTACCGGATGGCGGACGGATCGCATCTCGCCTTCTTCGAAGCGCCCGACATGCCGTTCGATTTCAAGGACCAGCACGACTTCGACCTGCACACCGCACTCGAAGTCGACGAAAAAACCATGCACGCGATGATGAAAAAAGGCCGCGAAGCCGGCATCGAGACGCGCGGCGTCAGCGACCACGGCTTCATTCACTCGATCTATTTTCGTGATCCGAACGGTTATGTCGTCGAACTGACCTGCAAGCAACCCGGGCACGACGCCGCAATGGACCCGAACACCAACGCAGCACGCGACATCCTCAATCGCTGGCAAGCCGCCAGGGGGAAGGCCTGAGGCGGAAGACCCGCTACGGCCGGCTCAGTCGCCGGCGGCTTTTGCCTGCGCCTGTTTCCGTTCGATCAGCGGCTTGACCTCGGCGGAAATTTCGAGCCGCTTGCGCCCCGGTTCGACTTCCGCCAAAGCCGGCACCTCGCGCATCGTGTTCAGCGAGCGCACCGCGAGGTCCTTGTAGGTCTGCGTGCCCTCCGATTTCCACTGGATTTCCTGCGCGCTGAGCGCGCGCATCACTTTCGCCGGCACCCCGGCCACCAGCACCCTCGGCGGCACCTCCATGCCCGCCTTGACGAAGGAACTCGCGGCGACGATCGCGGATTCGCCGATCGTCGCGTTGTCCATGATGACCGCATTCATGCCGACCAGGGCGTTGCGCCCGATACGGCAGCCGTGCAGCACCGCGCCGTGGCCGATATGGCCGTCGTGCTCGATCACCGTGTCGGTGCCGGGGAAGCCGTGCATGACGCAGGTATCCTGAACGTTCGCGCCGGCTTGCAGAACCAGCCTGCCG
>LJTS01000201.1 GCA_001304425.1 Betaproteobacteria bacterium SG8_40 | reverse complement strand
CGAAGTGGATTGCGAAACGGATGGGCCTGAAAGACCATCACCGCGAATTGGTGGACCGCGTGGATACGAACATCAGCATGGGGACTTACTATTTGAGGCAGGTAATGGACTCGCTGGACAATAATCCCGTGGTGGCTTCGGCGGGCTATAACGCCGGACCCAGCCGCGCCGCGCGCTGGCGCGACGTAAAACCGCTCGAAGGCAGCATTTACGCCGAAACCATTCCATATCCCGAGACTCGCGGTTACGTGAAAAAAGTGATGAGTAATACGATGTATTACGCGCGCTTGTTCGGAAGCCCTTCGCTGAGTCTTCGCGACCGCCTTGGCACGGTGCCGGCACGGCCGGTCAATACGAACTAGGAGCGCCGCGGAAGTTTCGGCACTGCACCGCCCGGGCGGTGCAAGCCAGCCCCTTGTTTCTGCCGCCCCGTGTGTCGCCTGCGAAGCGCCGGGACCACTCGCTGATTTTTTCCGGCAAATTGCATGCGAACGGCAGACACCCGTGCGAACGATCCGAAATTGAACTTGCGGCGTGAAGCGGCCCGAATATTGGCAATCACCACCAGGCGGATGCGGTTAAACTTCGCAGTTGACGTTTTACCCGGCGGTTTTTGTCACCGGGTAATTGGTCCGGTCGAACCATTATTTCCGGAGCCTAAACTATGCGAACCATTTGCCTGATCGGGGGGTCGGGATTTCTCGGTCGACACGTTGCCAGCGCACTATGTACCCGGGGCATCGGCCTGCGCATACCCACCAGACGCCGGGAACGGGTGAAACCCGAGCTCATCGTCCTGCCAAACACCGAGGTCATCGAGGCGGATATCACCAATGCCAAAGTGCTTGGGGAAATGGTGGCGGGCTGTGCGGCCGTCATCAACCTGACGGGTATTCTGCACGAGCGGTCCGAAGGGGATTTCCGCCGTATACACGCCGAACTCCCGCGCAGAATCGTCGATGCCTGCCGCTCGAGCGGCGTATCGCGGCTGATTCACGTATCTGCGCTGAAGGCATCGCATGACGCCCCAAGCAAGTACCTGCGATCGAAGGCGGAGGGAGAGCAACAGATACGCGCTGCCGAAGCGAACGGCATCAATACCACCATATTCCGGCCATCGGTTATCTTCGGCCGCGATGACGCATTTCTGAACCTGTTTGCAAAGTTGGCGAGCCTGTCGCCGATCATTCCTCTTGGTTGCCCGAATGCGCGTTTCCAGCCGGTCTTCGTGGATGATGTCGCGCGCGCCATCGCCGGATGCGTTGACGACCCACAAACCGCTGGCCGGACTTACGAACTGTGCGGACCCAAAACGTACCGGCTGCAGGAACTGGTCGAATATGTTTGCGCCCTGCGCGGACTCAATCGCGTCATCCTGCCGCTGTCGGCGCGCATGTCACGGCTGCAAGCATGGTTCCTGGAGCACCTGCCGGGCCAGCTGATGACTCAGGACAATGTGCAATCCATGCAGGTGGACAACGTCTGCGACTGCCCTTTCCCGGAATTCGCCGGCTTCGAGCCAATGGCAATGGAAGCGGCCGTCCCTCTTTATCTCGCGAAAAGAACCCTTGCCTCGCGGCTGGACCGGTTTCGGGTACGCGCCGGGAGATGAGCGTAACGAATGGAGGCAGAATGTCTCCGAAGCGCCAGACGATCCGGCGCTTGCAGCAAACACCACGTGAGAAATCTCGCAACCGAGAGATCTGCTCAGAGACAGGCTTGAATTCGTGAAGGTTTACGCAGTCGGCGGATCCGTGCGCGACCAATTACTCGGGCTGGAGGTGCGCGACCAGGATTACGTGGTTGTCGGCAGCACACCCGAGGAGATGGAGCGCCTGGGGTTCAAGCGGGTCGGCAGCGATTTTCCGGTGTTCCTCCACCCCGTGACGCGTGAAGAGTATGCGCTTGCGCGCAGCGAGCGAAAGAGCGGCCGGGGATATCGGGGCTTCACCATCAAAGCTTCCCCGGACGTCACGCTCGAACAGGACCTTGGGCGCCGGGATCTGACCATCAACGCCATTGCCCGCGACGAGGACGGACGCATCATCGACCCGTTCGACGGCACAGCCGATCTGCGCAAGGGCATTCTGCGCCATGTTGGTCCTGCATTTGTCGAAGACCCGGTACGGGTACTGCGCACGGCCCGCTTTGCGGCACGCTTCGGATTCGCGGTAGCCGCGGAAACATGCGCGCTGATGCGGCAAATGGCTGCCAACGGCGAAGTCGATCACCTCGTCGCGGAGAGGGTGTGGCAGGAGATTTCCAAGGGCTTGATGGAATCGAAGCCGTCACGGATGTTCGAGGTGCTTCGCGAGTGCCAGGCCCTGGCAAGAATTCTTCCCGAACTGGACGCTTTGTACGGGGTTCCCCAGCCCGAGCAATACCATCCGGAGATCGACACGGGCGTGCACATCATGATGGTGATCGACTATGCGGCGAAGCAACAGTATTCGCTGGCGGTGCGCTTTGCCGCGCTCACTCATGATCTTGGCAAGGGATTGACGCCCCGTGAGTTGTGGCCCTCGCATCACGGCCATGAGCAAAAGAGTGTCGAGTTGGTCGAGTCTTTGTGCAAACGCTTGCGGGTGCCGGGACATTGCCGCGATGTTGCGCGGCTGACTGCCAGATATCACGGTGACATTGGCAGGGCGTACGAATTGCGCCCGGCAACGATATTGAAACTTCTGGATGCCGTCGACGCGTTCCGCAAACCCGGGCGGTTCGATGAAATACTCCAGGCTGCGGAATGCGACTTCCGGGGAAGATCCGGCTACGAAGAAGCCGCCTTCCCGCAGGCCGGGCTGCTCAGACAGGCCGGTGTGGCGGCACGCGAAGTCGATGCGGGCGCAATTGCAGCGGGCCTGGATGACCCGGCGAAAATCCGGGCGCAGATCGATGCCGCTCGTATCGTTGCCCTGGGTAAGGCAGTAACGCAATTCAAGGACGGCAGCTGAGCGTTTTCTGTCGCCGGAGCGCAAAAACCGCACGCCATCACGCAGCGGCACGCAGCTTCAAACGGGTTGCGGCCAGCGCGGCAATCGGAACTAACGCAGGAACCAGAATATCAAGCTCGCCAGTAGCGATAGCAGAATCGTCGAACCAATCGGAAAAACAAATTGCTTTCCGCTGCGTTCAACGGTGATATCGCCGGGAACGCGCCCGCTGCGAGAGCCCGCCCGCCCGGCCTTTCGTGTCCACGGCGTGAACGCGCCGATGATCACCGCCACGAGCACGATCGTAAATAACCATTTGAGCATGTATTGACCCGCTTGCTGCCCTTGATCCCAACACTGCTGTTTGTCCCGGCACCGCTGTTATGCGGCCCACTTGCAGACAACCCGGGAAATCAGACCAAATTATAAGGTTACGCGCACTTATCTTGCTTACAATGAGCCCTTGAGTGCCCTTCTCAGCGGGAAAAACATTGATCGATCTGTATACGTGGAGCACCCCCAACGGCCGCAAGGTATCCATCCTGCTGGAAGAACTGGGCCTGGAATACCGGACGCACCCTATCAACATCGGCAAGGGCGATCAGCACACCGATGCCTTCATAAAGATCAACCCCAACAGCAAGATTCCGGCAATCGTCGATCACGAAGGCCCCGACGGACAGCCGTTCGCGCTCTTCGAGTCCGGCGCGATTCTGTTCTATCTGGGCGAAAAACACGGGCGGTTCTTGCCTGCCGAAGGTCGCCTCAGGTACGAAACGATGCAGTGGTTGATGTTCCAGATGGGCGGTCCGGGGCCGATGTTCGGTCAGGTGCATCACTTCCTGCGCTCGGCACCCGACCCGGTTCCCTACGCAATCGAGCGGTATTCGAAAGAGACACGACGCTTGTATGGCGTCATGGATCGTCATTTTGCCTCGAATCAGTACCTCGCCGGCGATTATTCAATTGCCGACATAGCCACCTATCCGTGGGTGGCGCGTTTCGAATGGCATAAGGTCGAGCTGCAGGACTTCCCGAATGTGAAGCGCTGGTTTGATGAAATCGGGATGCGAGGCCCGGTTCAGCGCGGCATGAAAATCCCGTCAGCGAACTGACACCGGCTATGGCGGACCGCGTTCCCTCACAGATTGGCAAGTACCCTATTGTGCGCGAACTCGGGCGCGGGGCGACATCTCGTGTATATCTGGCGCGGGATCCGTTCGGAGAGCGCGACGTCGCGATCAAGGTCGTAAGGCCGGAACCCGGAGTCGACCCGGCGGTCCAGAGACGGTTCAACAAGTCCTTCCTGAATGAAGCGGCATTGATCGGCCGGCTGATACATCCGCACATCATCCAGATTTTCGACGCAAACGTGACCGATGATTACAGCTACATCGTCATGGAATACGCAGCGGGCGAAACGCTTGAGGAACGTTGCGTGGTGTCAAATCTGCTGTCCATCAGTGACGTTGTCGAGATCGCTTTCAAATGCAGTCTCGCGCTCGAATACGCCAGCCGGCAGGGAGTGATTCATCGCGACATCAAGCCCGCCAACATCCTCAGGGGCGCCGAGGGCGAAATCAAGATCAGCGACTTCGGCGCAGCGCAATTCCAGAGCGGCGAACAGACTGTCATGCAGGGTATGGGCTCCCCCGCGTATATGTCCCCGGAGCAGGTTCTTGAGAAGCCGCTCGACCATCAGACCGACATCTATTCGCTCGGCGTCGTGATGTATCAGCTGCTCACCGGCAGGCTGCCGTTCTTTGCCTCAAACAAAGCCAGCCTCGTCTACCAGATTACAAATATCGATCCCGTGTCGCCATTGGTTCACCGCGCCGACCTGCCGGAGCCGCTCGAAAGACTGGTCATGCGAACCATGGCAAAAGACCTCTCAGTGCGGTTCAAGTCATGGTCCGACTTCTCCCGCGAACTCGCCCAGTCCTACCGGCACCTGGAGTTGCCCGCCGACGCGGTTACCGACCAGAAAAAATTCGACACCATTACGCAGATGCCGTTCTTTCAGGACTTCCGGGAAATCGAAGCCTGGGAGATCGTCAGGATCAGCGCCTGGCATCAGTACCCACAGGGCAAGGACATCGTAAGGGAAGGCGAAATTGGCGAGGATTTTTTTCTCATCCTGAATGGCAAGGCACAGGTCAAGAAGTCGGGACAAATGGTCGACACACTTGGGCCAGGCGATTGTTTTGGCGAGTTGTTGTATTTCGAGAAAAAACGCGCGACGCGCGCAACGACCATTACTTCCGCGTCCGAAATGACCGTGGTCAAGATCAAGGCGCAGGCATTGCAGGAGTCGACGGATGCGCTGCAAAAACAGTTCAACAAGTCGTTCCTGCGGATACTGGTAAATCGCCTGTCACACATCAGCGACCGAAGGCCACTGCCAGTCTAGGCACTCGCGATGCCTGCTGCCGTTAACCCGGTCTAGGGACAGAGAACGAACGCGCCCCTGACGTCGCCCTGCCTCAGCCGCTTCAGTGCCTCGTTGGCGGCAGCGAGCGGAAGCTGCTCGATTTGCGTCTGTATCCCGGCGCGCGCGGCAAGTGCCAGAAACTGCTCGCCATCGCTGCGCGTGAGATTGGCAACCGAAACCACCTGCCTCTCGCCCCACAGAATGTGGTACGGAAACGAAGGGATATCGCTCATGTGAATCCCGGCGCAGACCACCCGCCCGCCTTTCGCGACAGCCCGCAGCGCGATGGGGACCAATTCCCCAACCGGCGCAAAAATGATTGCTGCTTCGAGTGGCACCGGCGGCATGTCGGTGGAGTCGCCGGCCCAGGTC
>LJTS01000200.1 GCA_001304425.1 Betaproteobacteria bacterium SG8_40 | reverse complement strand
CGCCGCCGATCGTTCGATGTCCGTGGTTCGCGCCACCCATGCAGCCAGTTGCGCAGAAGCGTCCGGCTCCATCCGGTCGAGGGCAAACCAGCGCGGCCGGCCCGGGTCCGGAGCGTTGGGGTCCGCACTGATGACTTCCAGATAAGTCTGCTCTCCCAGTCGCAGCAGGCAGTTGTGCGTACCCATGCGGGGATGCTTGCCGCCAAGTTCCGGTGTCACCCCAAGCGCATCACGCACCCATTGCACCCCAGCCTTGAGGTTCGGTGCAGTCACTACAAGATGATCCAGCGTCGCAATCGCGTTCATTCAAGTTACCCTTTTATGATCCGGCACCATCGTTAACGAACCCACCTTAACGAACCCACCTTAACGAACCCTCGTCAACGAACCCACGTCAGCGAACCCGCCTTCACGGCCGGGCCGGCTCGCGGACCTACAACCACCCCTGCGCTCGCGCCTGGATCAGACGTGGTTTCAGTTGCGAACGCACCTTGATGCGGCGCCCCTCCTCGTCGATCACCGTGAAGTCGTTGCTGACCAACACACTTTCGACTGCGACCCATGCGTAGTCGGCAATTTCGCGAAACGCAGCGGGCTCGGGCACCGGTGCACGCCTCAGGCTGTCGAGGGCGATCGGATCGACTCTGCCGACGAAGAACACGAAACCGCCATCGCGCAGCTTTCGCGCCGGATCGACCGCCTTGCGCAGCAATTCCCGGGAAAGTACGCCCCTGCTCTCCTCGTGGCATTCGCGAATCGCCGTCTCGTAAGCCGCGTCAAGCCCGTGCTCTTCAGTAGACTGCGTCTGGCGGCGCCCGCCCGGCATTTCGTACCAGCCACGGCTGCGGTGTTTCACCAGCAACACCAGCGACGAGTGTCCGCCGCCTGTAACGAGCAGGGCACCCGCGGCCTTGAAGTCGGAGGTCGCCGCGGCAGGCGCAATCGCCAGGCAGAACATTACAAACGCCAGAGCGAAAACAGCGCTTCCCGGTTTCAAATCGAATACTCCAGTTTCACAACAAACGCCGCTTGCTTTAATGGTACAGAGCCACGACTTGCCGTTTCCCGATCGGTGTGCCCGGGACGGAAGTCCTGTTGGATTGCGCCGCAACCTTAGATTGCACCGGTTGCGCATCCGGGGCGAACGATTGAAAATGCCGGATGAAACCGGGAGTGGTCAAGTCCCGGTTTGCGATCGTCGCCTTCGGTCCGCAGTAACGGACACCGGGAAGCGAAACATCGGAAAAATTGCGGCCGGCTTCCGGCCGTTTCGTTTTTCCCCCGGTCACAGCTTCAAATCCGCGGGCAAGTATCCGAATCGGTACCGCCCACCAACACTCAGGAGAGACTCAAAGTGGAAATATCCCCGGAAACGATAGATTTCTTGATCAGCAAGGGAATGCAGGCGCTTGCTGCAATCGCCATCCTCGTCGTCGGCTGGATGTTCGCCGGCGTCGCGGAACGCGCCGTACGCAAGCGGGCGGAGCGTTCGAACGTTCTGGACGCAACCCTGACGATTGTGCTCGGAAAGGTGACGCGGGCTTTGGTACTCGCGGTCACGCTCATTGCCGTGTTGAATCAGTTCGGGGTGCAGACCACCAGCTTGATCGCCCTGCTTGGTGCCGCAGGCATAGCGGTCGGTCTGGCGCTGCAGGGCACATTGAGCAATGTCGCGGCGGGCATCATGTTGCTGGTGCTTCGCCCCTTTCGTGTCGGTGATGTCATCGAGTTTGGCTCGACGCTGGGCGTCGTGGACGAGATCGGTTTGTTCGTTACAAGCATGCACAGGCCCGATAACATCGCCATGATCGTGCCGAATTCGCAAATCTGGGGAAACACGATCATGAACTACGGATTGAACGACACGCGCCGCATCGACATGATCTTCGGCATCAGCTACTCGGACGATATGGAAAAGGCCGTTAGCGTCATCAACGGGGTAATCGAGGCGGACGAAAGATGCCTGAGAGAGCCGGAGCCGCTGGTCGCCGTTGCCGAACTCGCCGACAGTTCGGTAAACATCTACGCACGCCCGTGGGTAAAAAGCGCGGACTTTTTCGCCACCAAGCTCGACCTGACGAGAAAGGTCAAGGAACGCTTCGACGCCGAAGGCATTTCGATCCCGTTCCCGCAACAGGATGTGTACATGCACCACATACAGGCCGCGGCTGCCTGACTGGAACCACTGCGCTGAAAACAGAAAAAGGGCCTCGATTGCGAGGCCCTTTTCAACCGTAACGACTGAAGCGCCGATCCTGTTCGCTTCTATCTGATCGTCTACCCGTTACTGCCAGGGTGCATCGAGGGAGCCGACCGATCTCGGATAGGCAACGATACCCCACGGAAGCTTCTTGTCGCTGATGCGCTTCACGACCTTCATTTCGTTCGCGTCGATCACGACGACTTCATCCGAGCGGCCGCAAGCGACCAATATGTGACGGTCGTCCGGGGTGAACGTGAAATGCCAGCAGCGTTTGCCCGTCTCAACCTGCCCGACCTCTTCCCAGGTCTTGGTGTCGAACACCTGAATCGCCTCGCCTCTCGCCAGCGCCACGTACAAACGCGACCCATCCCGGTTAAAGGTCAGGCCGTACGGCACGTTGCCGGTCGCGACCTCTCTCACAAAATTGAACTCATTGTCGAGAACGACCAGGTGATTGCCGTACTCAATGCTGGCAACATACATCTGGCCGTCGGGAGACATCTTGATTCCGCGCGGCCGGTTGCCATGTTCCACCGTGCTGATAGTCTTGACCAGTTCGCCGCTCTCGATGTCATGAACGGTGACGTTCTCGTCAGCCTCATTGGTGACCAGAATCTTGCTGCCGTCCGCGGAAAACTCGATCCCTTCGGTTTCCATGCCGCCGGTAATTTCCCTGATCACCTTGCCTTCGTTGAGATCGACCACCGCAATTTTTGCCGGCTCTTCGTCGTCATCTTCACGCTGCTTGGCCAGGGCTTTCGCCTCTTCCGAACCCGGTTCGGGAGGAGGGCCGCCGACTGCCGCCGGCTCAAACGACACGAATGCGCGGCTACCGCGCACGCGGACGAACTCGGGATTCTTTCCGATGGGCACGTTTCTGATGATTTGTCCCCCGAGCCTGTCGATCACGGCCAGGTCACCGCTTTCACGGTTGGCAACCACCAGCATCTTGCCGTCTCCGGTAACGCCGATACCCCGCGGCCCGCGTTCTTCGAGGCTGATTTCGGAAACGGCTTCGAAGGTGGTCAGGTCAACGACAGTGACATTGCCGTTCTGGTTGGACACATAGGCCATGGGAGCAGGCGCCGCCGCGGCCTCGCTCTGCTCGCTTGGAGCGTCTTGCTCCTGCGAGCAACCTGATATTCCGAGCAAACACAACAGGGCGGCGGGCCATAGCGCGCGTGCCTTGAGCGGAGATTGCATCAAATGTCTCCTTTCCGACTCTTTGAGTGACAGCTGAAAAACAAGCTGTTGATTTTAATTTGGATTAGATCGCGCTGCACAGCAGGCGCCGGACTATGACAATGCCGGACTGCGCATGTTCCGCGCTTATCTGTCGCGAAAACAATCGGCGACAGCAATCTAGCGTTCGCTCCGCCCGGGATAACAGCCGGCCTGGAACAAGGCTTCCGCAACCGTTGCGGGCTGCACGTCTTTCCATGCCCCGGCGGCCTCCTGTACATACAACTGCTCGCCTTCTCCCATGTCACCGCTGTAGCTCGAAAAGTAGAAAACACGCCACTGCCGGCTATGACAGCGGATTTCAGCCTGCATCTTCGACGAACGGTAAACCCCACCCTGAAAAGGCTGGGCCTCGCGGTATTGCTGCAGCGTCCAGACCTTGGCCATAGTGCCGCGCTTTCGGCCAAGCGACTCATCGAAGTACCAGTCGGCATCATCCGCAGCGACCAGGTACGTCCAGTCGGCCGACGCCCCGGCGACTACGCAATTCAACAGGACAAGCAGCGCCACGAGGCGCAAGGACTTCCGGACATGCGGCGCCTGCTTCGCCATCAACAGCCCGGCAATCGCGAAAGCGACTGTCCGTGCCCGCCGCGCCGGCGCGATTCCCGGCGCCCGGGCACACGCTTCAACCGGCTTTGCGTCGAAGCAGCCAGATCGTGACAGCGATCACAGCAAGAGGCGCGAAGGCCGGCAGCAAGTGCAATGGCTCGATCAGGTAATGCGTTAAGCTTGCCGGTGCCGTTACGCCGTGGCCGCCATGCGCCATGACGCTCGATGCCAATCCCGATGCAATCAATCCAAAAAACAATGTTGCTGGTTTCTTCATGCGTCTTTTCCTCGTAACCGGCGGTAAGCCATTAACGGAACGAACAATCTTTGACCTGGATTGCGTAGAGCCAAGCCGCCCCACGCCTTCCGATGAATTGTAAGCCACAATGACAGACCATGCAGGTCTCCGGGTTTATTGACGGACCGTCGCTCCGGCCGGGGGGCTCGGCGCGATGAAACCAATCGAACGCGCGGTCAATGCGATCAATACATCGAGCATGCAGTAAAAAGCACCGGCGGCAAGCGGTGGATTATTGCTCGTCAATCCGAAGTACGGCACGTTGGCGTGCCACGCCCAGTTACCGACCCAGGTGCCATACAGTTCGACGGCGAGCGACATCACCAGCATGAGCGAGTAAAGGCGCCGCCCTTCGGCCTGCGTCCAGCACAACAGGAAAAGCCCCACGAGCAGTATGCTGATGGTATCGAAACCGGAGTAACAGGCGTATCCCGCGTAGATGATGGCGAGCACCGCAACGCCGCGGACAAACAGATCCGCCACCCTGGGCGCGAACACTACGCCGAGCCAGAACAGGAAGACATGCCCGGGCGGAATGAAAAAAGGGATGTTGCCAAGCCGGTAGGTATACAGCCCCCAAACAAGGGAGAGAAATATCTCGCCCGCCGTGGCCCAGACAAGGCATGCGAACAAAGCTCGCCGCCATCGCGGCCCGGCCACGCGGATCAGCCGCAACGCCAGTAACCAACTCCAGGCACCAACACCAAGCTGGCCCGCCAACCCCCCATACCGGTCGGCCATCAGCCCGATCGCGAACGTAGCGACGATCAGCCCAACGTAACGCCATGCCGTCGCGTCCAGCCGGATCTGCCCAGACCCGGTTTCCGAAGAACCATCACTCGGCACCTGTGACAGCACTTCACCTCTCAGGCGCCAAGGAGGACCGCCGCCGGCAGGCCGGAAGATCACTCAGGCTCAAGCCGGCACGCTGCAAATCCGGGTCCTGACTCAGCCCGGCAGATAGGCGGCAAACTCTTTCTCTACCGCTTTCGGGTCTTTCGCCAATCCCTGACTGACGCTTTGCGCCATGCCGCCGGGATAGACTTCCTCCGCGCCTTCCTCGAGCGACTGCAAACTGGCGCTGGCAACATCAGCGGGGTCTTCCTTGGGACCTTCGAAATCCCGTTCCATGTCGGTGTCGACCGCTCCCGGCATGACGGCGACAACCCGGGTGCGTTGTTTCGCCAGTTCAGCGCGCACGCCTTGCGTCATCAGCAATCCAGCCGCTTTCGATGCGCAAAGTGAGCCGTAGGCGGGCAGTGAGACTCTGGCTATGATCGACAGCATGTTGACGATCGCGCCACCGCCGTTGCGCTTGAGAACTGGAGCAAACGCACGGCACATCGACAGGGTGCCGAAATAATTGGTTTCCATCTCGTCTCGCGCGTCATCGAGCACGGCCGACGCGATCAACCCCTTCTTGCGATTGATCCCGGCGTTATTGATCAGCAGATCGACA
>LJTS01000199.1 GCA_001304425.1 Betaproteobacteria bacterium SG8_40 | reverse complement strand
TCGGCCGCACGCGCCAAGCTCGGTGAACACAGCCGGGTATTCGCACTGCCGGCGCGTTCGCACGGCGTGCACCGGCAGCCTGGAGAAAAAGCGATACACGTTCGCCTCAACCTCCACCGGGGAAACCTGGTGCCGGAATCACCAGCGAACAACCCCTTTCGGGGTCGACGAACAGGAACCCCACGCTCCGGACTCGCCGCTCACGGACCGCTTCCGGCGGCATCGACGCCATACCTTGCTGATAAGATGCACGGATGCGTTCAATTCGACGAAAATGAACGATTCCCGCACAGAAAGGCATTGTCAGTGACCGAAGGTGCCATGAAGACTGTCCGCACGATGTGTCCGATGAACTGCCACCCTACGCTGTGCGGCATGCTGGCCGACGTGCGGGACGGCAAGCTCATCGCCGTCAAAGGCGACGAGGACAACCCGGACAGCCAGGGATTTCTTTGCATTCGCGGGCAAGCGTCGCGTGAGGTCATCGACAACCCCGCCCGTCTTCTCCATCCGCTGATCCGCGATCATCGCCGCGACGACTTCCGCCGCGCCACCTGGGACGAGGCATTCGAGCGAATCGTCGACGGCATGCGGAATCCGGCGACCGCCGGTATCTGGCCCGGCCACGGGACCTTCACAACCAATTACGGCACCCGTATCAGCGCACAGTTGCTTGCGCGGTTCGCGAACTTCCACGGCAGTGCGTTCTGGAGTCCGACCATGATCTGCTGGGGACTCGGCGCGTTCGGCCTCGGGTTGACCGGCCTGCTCGAAACCAACACCAAGGAAGACATGGGTGAGCACTCCGCTCTCATCATCCTGTGGGCAGCCAATCTCACCAGCCAGCCGAACACCGCCCGGCATTTGCTGAAGGCAAAGAAGCGCGGCGCACACATCGTTACGATCGACGTACGAAAAACCGAAGCTGCCGCAAAGTCGGACGAGGTCATGGTCATCCGTCCCGGCACCGATGCCGCGCTCGCCCTGGCGATGGTGCACGTGATCTGCGCGGAGAAACTGCAGGACGCAAACTTCGTCGGGAAACACACTGTCGGATTCGAGCAACTCGCCGCTCACACCCAAGCCTATACACCGGACTGGGCCGCCAGTGTCACCGGCATAGCGGCAGATAGGATCGTCGCGCTCGCGCGGCGCTACTCGCATTCGCGGCCGGCGATGATCGTGCTGGGCGGCAGTTCGATGCACAAGGGCGCCAACGGCTGGCAGGCGGCACGGGCCATCTCATGCCTGCCGGCTCTGACGGGAAACATCGGCATCCCCGGGGGCGGTTTCGGGCCGCGCCACGGCAGTGGTGCGCATGGCCGCGGCCTGGGCAGCATCATCGCGCCCGGGCAACGCAAGCAAAAGCAAGCCATCCCCAACCAGATGCCGGCAATCACATCGGCCCTCAACGAAGGACGCATCGAGACCTTGTTGCTGATGGGCACGAACATGATCTCGTCTTTTGCCGATGCCGGCGAAGTGGCGCAAGGCCTGCGGCAAACGAAGTTGCTGGTCAGCTACGACCTGTTCCTCAACGAAACGGCAAGACGCTTTGCCGATGTCGTGCTGCCGGGGACCGCCTGGCTCGAGGAAGTCGGTTGCAAGATGACCAATACGCATCTGTACCTGATGGAACAAGCGCTGCCGGCACCCGGCGAGACGCGTTCGCTTAACGCGATAGTCAAGGAACTGGCTGCCCGCCTTGGCCTGGAGGGTTTTTATCCCTGGGCATCGGAACAGGAAATGATAGACACCATTCTCGATCATCCCTGCACCGGCCACGCAACCGTGGAAGCGCTACGCGCAGAGGGCGGCACCCGCGCGCTGAACATTTCGCACGTCGCGAACCCGACATTGGATTTCGACACACCGTCGCGCAAGATCGAGTTTTACTCCGAACAAGCGGCGGGCCTGGGCCTGCCTCCGCTGCCTTCGTACGCCAATCCGGAAACGCAGGGAGGAACCGGATCCCTTCCTTATCCGCTTGCATTGACGCAAGGGCGAACGATGACGCACTTCCACAGCTTCTACAACAATGGGCAGGTATTGCCGACACTCGCAAAACGCGAAACACAGCCCGCGTTGTGGATTTCCGAAGAGGACGCTGCGGCACGCACGCTCTCCGACGGCGACATGATCCGCATCTACAACGAACGCGGGGAACTGAAGGCGCGGGCAAACGTTACCGATCGCATGCCCGCCGGTACCGTATGGATACGCGACGGATGGCCGGGACTAAACGCGTTGATGTCAGGCGCAGCCGTTTTGCCGGACGTGGCCGTCGACCTTTTTGAGTTTTCGGCAGGACAAGCTGGCTTCGACGCGATGGTGGAAGTAGCCGCCGCCTGACTAAGGCGTGACGTCCAGCCCAGTTTTCCGACAACTTGGTTATGCTTTTTACTTCGATCAGGAGCGCAAGCCTTGGCAAGAACAGTAGACACCTTCAAGAGTCGCATCTTTCACGACATCGACTTTGACAAGCCGGGAAAACAGACCGGCTATCTGCGCGTGCCGCAATCGCGCGATGGCGGCGCCTGGTCCACAATCGAAGTACCGATTGCCGTCGTCAATGGCGGCAAGGGACCGGCGGTCTTGTTCACCGGCGGCGTGCACGGCGATGAATACGAAGGCCAGATCGCCATTTCCCGGCTTGCACGCCGGCTCGATCCGCAAAGCGTCCAGGGCAAGATCATCATGCTTCCGGCCGTGGACCTGCCGGCAGCACTGGCCGGGCGGCGCATGTGCCCGATCGACGGGCGCGATTTCAACCGCTGTATGCCGGGTGATGCGCGCGGCAGCTTCTGCCAGATGCTGGCGCACTTCATTGATTCCACGATCATGCCGCAGGTCGAGGTTTCGGTGGACGTGCACTCGGCCGGAAACTCGATGGAAGCCGCGCTATGCTCCATCATGCATTGGGTGGACGACGCGAAAATCATCGAACGCACCCAGGCGCTCGCCGAAAACTTCGCAGCGCCGTTCAACGTCGTGTTCTGGGGTGTCGACGAAACCGCGACGGTCGCGGCTGCGGCCGAGCGTCATGGCGCCCTGTCGATTTCTACCGAAATCGGCGGTTACGGCCGCGTCAGGCCGGATGCGGTTCGCATTGCGGAGCGCGGGCTCGATAATGTGCTCAAGTGGATGGGCATCATCGAAGGTACGCCCGACATTTCGCAACCCGGCGGCGGACGCACGCGCCAAATGATGGTACGTGATCAACGCTCATACCTGTTCGCGCCAAGCGACGGTTTGTTCGAGCCCTGCTTTTTGCCGGAGCAGAAAATCCGTGCCGGAGAACTCGCCGGTTACCTGCATTTCGTCGAGGAATGGGAACGTCAATCGCAACCGATCGAATTCGGCATTGACGGCACGATCTGGATGGCGCCGGGGTCGGGCCGTGTCAAAAAAGGTGATGTGATGGCCGTTATCATGCAGGACTTTGCGGGCGCATAGTCCGTGATGGAGCATGCGTCGCATTACATGCCGAGCATGCTGCAGGACGCGGTGTGTGCAAAAGTTCCGAGCAAGAAACCAGTTGCGACGCAGGCATCGCGCACGGCCGGGGATCGATAGCAACCGGGCTATTCGATCAGCAAGGCACGCTCGCGGCACCACTCCAGGATATCATCCAGCGACTCCATCGAATTCGAATCAACCTCTATCTCTCCGCGGTCAATCGCCCTCGCCAGTTCGAGCCACAAGCTATCCGGGTCGCGCTCACCGTCCAGACGCGAGACGACTTGCCGTTTGAACTCATCGAGCACGATTGTTTCGTGTAACTGACTGACCACTTTTCCATGTGTCGATGCCTGCAGTCGCGCCAGCGGTGATGCAGCCGGCAAGTCACTGACAGTGGACGCTACTTTCGGCGGGTGAAGCGAGAGTTCGATCGCGCCGCCCAGATAGACTTCCATCACCACGGCAGCCATGTCCTCGAGACGCGTCGCCGGTTCGTCCGAGAGCGGATAACCGACGCCTTCGAGCAGCGCGATCGCGGCCTTGTGAAGATCGCTGATCATGACCGATCCGGGGAACACGTCAATGAGGTGCTGAATCGCCGCCTTTGCAAACGGTGAGTTACTCGAGATCGTATTGTTGCCAAGCGCGATATCTACCGTTTCTTTCGACGTTACGTCGAGCCTGAGCTTCTTCTGCGGTCGGCCGGAGAGCGCAATGTGGAACCGGTCGAGAAGATTGCCGGTTCGGCGCCGTTCCAGGCGAATGTGATCGTGACACAGCACTGTCCGGCGAAACGACGTGTTGAGCAGGAAATCCATGTACTGCTGCTGCTTGAGCAGCGGCAGGTTGGCGAGAGCCGCCTGGGCCTCCTGCGGCGCCGCACGGATGCTCAATCGTGCCGTGTTGGCGTCACCCAGATATTGCAGCCCGTGCGATGCGGCTCGCTCGATGAACTCGTGGAAGTAGCATGGGTGATTGTCGTTCTGCAAGAATTCGTAGTTCAGGTACGCGTCGTCGCTGCGTTGCACGCTGTTCACCTCTTCAGCAAGTAGCGCCTTGTAAGCCGAGTTACCCGGTGCGTTCTTGCCCATGAAACCGAGGATAGCCCGCGCCCGGACAATTTTCTCCGTGGCACTCTCGATGCCGTCGGTGTGGTAGCGCATCAGGTCGCGCGTGATATTGCGAACATGCCAGCCGGGCAGCACGTTATACGACACATAGGCGACACCCTGCGCGGCAAGGTTGCGTTGGCAGATCGCCAGAATGTCATCCTCGACGCCCGGATTGACCCACGAATAGACGCCGTGGCACAGGATGTAGTCGAACACGCCCCAGCTTCCGTCCACGTCTTCAATGCGTGCCTCGTGCAAGCGGATATTGTCGATACCCAGTGCCTTGATCATCGCCTGGCCCTCGGCGATCTGCCTTCCGGAAAAGTCGACGCCCACGAACTCGGCGTCCGGGTAGTTGGCTGCCTGGGGCAACAGATTCCGGCCAGATGCGCAGCCAAGTTCCAGGACACGCGCCGCAGGCAGTGGCTGAGGGTGCATGCCGGACAATGCCGCCAACGCCTCGAGTCTGCGCGGATGTGACATGCGGTAACTTGCGCCTGAATAGGCGATATTGCTGCCAACGTTGAATGTTGCTGCTGCTGTCATCCCGGATTTCCGAACTCTGAATGTGTCTGTGCTTCTTTGATTCATGAAACAAGTGTAGTTTATAACCATGAATGATTCACGTCGCTGGAGCGCGGTCTGCGTCTTCTCCATCGCCATGGCACTGCTCGAAGCGGCCATCGTCACTTACCTGCGCGTTTTCCTCGATCGAGTCGATCCCTACCAGCCCAATCCGTTGCCTGTACCGGCGTGGCTGATGCATATCGAGATCGCTCGCGAAGCCGCAACCGTGGTCATGCTGGCGTCAGTCGCCTGGTTGGCCGGACGCAATTGGCGGGCCCGCTTCGGGTATTTCCTGATCGCATTCGGCGTGTGGGATATTCTTTACTACGTATTCCTCGTGCCGTTCACCGGCTGGCCGCGCTCGCTGCTCGACTGGGACGTGCTGTTTCTGATCCCGCTGCCGTGGTGGGGGCCGGTTCTCGCCCCGGTAGCGATCGCCGCCATGATGGTTGTCGGCGGCACGCTCATCACCCAATTCGGCAAGCGGGAAGCGCCGCTGTGGCCGCAGTTCTCGTGGTGGCTGGCCAGTCTCGCCGGCGCCCTGCTCGCGCTCTACGTCTTCATGGCGGATGCAATCCACGCACCGGAGTGGAGCGAGGACGCGCTTTCCGGGATG
>LJTS01000198.1 GCA_001304425.1 Betaproteobacteria bacterium SG8_40 | reverse complement strand
ATGTACGAGGCGGGAATTTGTTTTTATTTCTAGAAAATGATGCTTAGTTGTTGATTTTCTTTGGTTTGGGCGTGAAAATTGCGTCAAGGGTTGGCCGTTGGCTTTCCGCAAGAAAACACAAGCGATACCAATGAACAGACTTTCTCCCTTCAGAGCGCTGTGCGCTGCAAGTGTGTGCGCACTAACAATTTTTTGCACGGCAGCTTCAGCCGACCCGGGGCAGGGTTCGGTGCGCAAAGTGAATCTCGGTATCAAATCGGGCCTGGCCCTGGTGATTGACCAGGACAGCGGGGAAGTGCTCTACAGCAAGAACACGGACGAAGTCGCCCCGATCGCGTCGATCACCAAACTGATGACGGCAATCGTGATTATTGATTCGGGTGTTCCCTTGCTGGAAACGATTACCGTGGACAAGCGCGACATTGACCGTTACAAGGGCTCGCGATCGAAACTGCGGGTCGGTACCAAGCTGATGCGTGCCGAGGCGCTCAAACTGGCATTGATGGCTTCGGAGAATCGTGCCGCTGCGGCACTGGCGCGGACCTATCCCGGCGGCAAGGAGGCATTCGTCGATGCGATGAATGCAAAGGCATTCGAGCTGGGAATGCTCAACTCGCGGTTCGTTGACTCAACCGGGCTTCGTCCGGAGAACGTGTCGACTGCGCATGATCTTGCCCTGTTGGTCGCTGCGGCGCACTCCTATCCGATGATTCGCGATTACACCACGGCGCCTTCGTTTGCGGTCGAGTCCCCCGGGCGACGCGGCAGAACTACGGTGCTGCACTTCGTCAATTCCAACCGCCTGGTGCGCAGCTCGAGGTGGGAGATCGGACTTTCGAAAACGGGCTACATCAGTGAAGCGGGGCGCTGCCTGGTGATGCAATCGCGCATCGCGGGACGGCCGCTGATCATTGTCCTGCTCGATTCGTGGGGAAAACTGACGCGGATTGGCGATGCCAACCGCATCAGGCGTTGGGTCGAGAAAGAATTTTCTGACCTGAGTGTGCGTGGCTGATTCGCTGCTGGCCTGAGCAGGGGCCGGCTTGCCTTTCGTGCCCGCCGCAGCAGTTGCGTCCCGGCAGTTCAGGCCGCGCGCGCGCCGCTGCGAAAGCCGATTGCCCGCGAGATGGCATCGGCGACATCCTTGACCTGGACTCCCCAGTTCCTGTCCAACCGGTTTGACGGCGCGGAGACGGACAGGCCCGCTGCCAGCCGGCCTTCGTCGTCGTAAATGCCGGCGCCGATGCATGAGACGCCTTTTTCCGCCTCCTCATTGTCGAACGCGTAACCGAGCTTGCGAACCTTGTCCAGTTCGCGCGACAGGGACTCCGGATCACGAATCGTGTTTCGTGTGTAAACGGCGAGGCCACTGCGCCCCACATACTCGTCGATCTTTTCCGCGCCGTCCTCGAGCAGAAACAGCTTTCCCACGGCGGTAACGTGCAACGGTGCGCGGGCGCCGATCAGATGGGCCACCCGCATTGCCGAGCGGTCCGAAGTCAGTCGCTCCACGTACACTATTTCATCGTCCTGGCGTACCGACAGATTCACGGTTTCCTGCAGTTCGTCATGCAGGGTCTGCATGAAGGGTAACGCCTCCTGGCGCAAATCGATGCGCGTTTTGGCCAGGTTGCCGAGCTCCAGCAGCCTGATACCGAGGCGGTAGGTGCCGGGTTCGACCCGGTCGACCATGCGGTATTCGACCAGCACGTTGAGGATGCGATGTGCCGTGGAAGGGTGCAGGCCGGTCATGTTCGACAACCGCTTGAGATTTACCGGATCGGGGAAGCGCGCCAGTGTATCCAGTAGATCCATCATCCGCTCAATGACCTGTATCGAGGTCTTGCCATTCGTTTCCGGCATAGTCTGAACACCTCTCCGGCACTTATGTTGCAATGCCGCAATTCTAGCCGAGGCCAGGTTGACGGACAAGCAGAGCCGGCGCCAGGCCAGACCTGTTCCGGGGCGGGTTTTCACATTATGTTAGTATCAACTCCTTGTTGCGCCGCGTAAAACGGCTGCGCGGCGGACCCTCGCTTGCCGGATCCTGTCTCGCATCCCTGTGTGCAGCGGCGCTGTCACTCCGGTCAGATGAACGATGCGTGTTGGACTCTTTGTAACCTGTCTCGCCGACCTGATGCGCCCCAGCATCGGACTGGCAGCCCTCAAACTGCTGGAGCAGACCGGCTGCGAAGTGGTTGTGCCCAGCACCCAGACATGCTGCGGGCAGCCGGGCTACAACGCCGGTGAACGTGGCGCTGCGCAGGCGCTCGCACGCAAGCTCGTTGCCGAGTTCAGTGACTGCGACTACGTGGTCGTGCCATCCGGGTCGTGCAGCGGCATGATCAAGACCCACTATGCCGAGTTGCTGGCGGACATTCCCGATATCAAGGCCAAGGCCGAGTGGCTGGCGGCCCGCACCTGGGAACTCACCGACTTTCTGGTCAACGTGGCCGGGCTCGATGACATCGATGCGCGCTTCGACGGCACGGTCACCTATCACGATTCTTGCGCCGGGCTGCGTGAAATGGGCGTCAAGAGCCAGCCGCGCGAACTGCTCTCCAAGGTTGCCGGCCTGACGATCCGCGAAATGGAGGGTGCCGAGCAGTGCTGCGGTTTCGGCGGCACGTTTGCCGTCAAGTACGGTGACATCAGCGCACGGCTGGCGGACCTGAAGTGCGAGGATGTCGAAAAAACCTCGGCTGATGCGCTGGTGCTCGGTGACCTGGGCTGCATGCTCAACATCGAGGGCAAACTGCGCCGGCGCGGCAACAGTCACACCAAGGTTCTGCACGTGGCCGAGGTCCTGGCGGGAATGACGGGAGACGAAATCGAGTGAAACCCGTTTTGCCGGACACCCCATCAATGCATGGCGGTACGGCACCCGCAGGGGGTGCCGCGAGCGTGTGCCGGCCCGCAGGTTGTTTGACCCCGACCAACGATGTTCGCAAGCTGAACTGATCATGGAAATCACATCCGCGCGATTCAAGAAAGTTGCAAGCCAAAAGCTCGCCGATCCAAAAGTCCAGGCCGCGCTTGCCAATGCAAAAGGGCGTTTTGTCGTAGCGCGCGCCAGGGCGATCAAGGATCTCGACAACTTCGAGGAGATTCGCCAGGCCGCCGCTGATGTGCGTGATCATTGCCTCGCCAATCTCGATCAGTATCTGGAGGAGTGGGAGCGCAAGGCGACGGCCGCCGGAACGATCGTGCACTGGGTCGAGTCGGCCGCGGAAATGACTCGCGTGGTACTGGAAATCGCGCGTAGCAACGAGGTTCGCAAGGTCATCAAGTCGAAATCCATGCTCGGCGAAGAGACCGGGATGAACGAGTATCTCGAGCGCGGCGGAATCGACGTTCGCGAAACGGACCTCGGTGAATACATCATCCAGCAGGCGAACGAACACCCGTCGCACATCATTGCGCCGGCAACGCACAAGTCGAAGGATGACATTGCCGACTTGTTTGCACAAAAACATCAGCGGCCGCGGCTCGATGACATCACAAAGCTGACTCACGAGGCGCGAGAGATTCTTCGTCCGCATTTTCTCGATGCCGACATGGGCATCACGGGCGCCAATTTTCTGGTCGCCGAAACCGGCTCGACGATGATCGTCACCAACGAAGGCAACGGGCGGATGACTACGACGATGCCCCGGGTGCACGTGGCGATCAGCAGCATCGAGAAATGCATACCGACATTGGAAGACGTCTCGCTGATCATGCGACTGCTTGCCCGATCCGCGACAGGGCAGTCGATCAGCAATTACATATCAATGACGACGGGTCCAAGGCGCCAGGGCGACAGCGACGGGCCCGAGCAGTTTCACGTCATCATCGTTGACATCGGCCGTACCCGCGTACTGGGTTCCGACTTGCGCCCGGCACTGCGTTGCATAAGGTGCGGAGCCTGCATGAACCACTGTCCGGTGTACCAGAACATTGGCGGGCATGCTTACGGTTGGGTGTACCCCGGCCCGATTGGATCGGTCCTGACGCCGGCTTACGTCGGACTCGAAAAAGCGCTGGATTTGCCCAATGCGGCGACGATGTGCAATCAATGTGGCGTCGCGTGCCCGGTCAAGATCCCTTTGCCCGACCTGATGCGCAAGCTGCGTGAAAAGCAAACGCAACTCAAGCTCAGCCCGGCTTCCCAGCGCGCCGGCATGGGCGCCTGGGCGTGGCTGGCGTCGCGTCCCTTCCTGTACGGCTTGGCAACGAAGGTGGCTGTCCGCCTCGGCAAACTCGCGGGCGGCAAGGAGAGCATGCTGCACCGATTGCCGTTTGCCGGCCGTGAATGGACACGGGGACGCGATCTGCCGGCGCCGCGAGGCCGGACCTTCCGCGAAATCTATGCGGCACGCAAAAAGAACTGACGGAGGAATTGGTGGCCGCTAGGGAAAACATTCTTTCGCGCATTCGTGCGGCAAACGCGTCTCTGCAGACCGGAGACGGCGCGCAAAGCACCGCTTCACGCCTTGCCGGACATCCTCGGGGACCTTTGCCGACGATGGGTTGGGATCCGTTACAGCGATTCATTGACTGCAGTATCGCGGCCGCATCGACGCTGGATCGGGTCGACAAGCGCGAAGGGGTTCCTGTGGCGGTAGCCCGTTACCTCTCGGAGAACGGTTTGCCCATGCGCGGTGTCTGCTGGCCGGAATTCGCCGATCTTGACTGGAGCGGTGCCGGCCTCGAGATGCAGGCGCGTTCGGCGAACGGTGACGACAAGGTGGGTGTGACCGGCAGTTTTTGCGCGCTGGCCGAGACCGGAACGCTGCTGTTGCTCTCCGGTGAACAGCAACATGCCACAACCAGTTTGTTGCCGGAAACCCATGTTGCGGTGGTTTCGAAGAAGCGGGTGGTGGTCTGCATGGAAGATGCCTGGGATCTGCTGCGCAAGGAGGTAGGACATTTGCCGAGACAGGTGAACTTTGTGTCGGGTCCTTCGCGAACCGCGGACATAGAGATGACACTGGTCTACGGCGCCCACGGGCCGTTCCGCGTGCACATCATCATCACCGACGAGTGAGCGATGCCTTGCAAAGGGTGGTCAACCATCGGGTATGATTGACTGGTCGCTACGCGGCGTGAGTGTTACGAAGATTTCGGCCGCGTTTGCGGTGCATGCCGGAGAAGCGAAATCCGATTGTAAACACGCCTGACCACCGGTAGGGGGCGATTGCGTCACCGTAAGAAGAACTCGTTGATGACGCTTGAGAGCAGGAACGAACAAGTTATCGAACATCCATCATGCTGATCCATACTCCGCGACTTCGCCTGATAACATTTGAAGCCGATCACCTCGCTGCTCTGGTGAATGGTCCACAGTCGCTGGGTGATTTGCTCAAGCTTGCCATACCGGATCAATGGCCCGCGCACCCTGTCGCATATCGCGAAGCACTCTCCTTGCTCGGGAAAATGCCGTTACTGTCCGATTCCGGCTGGTGGCTATATCTGTTTGTCAGTCCGGCCCTGAAATCAGTGGTGGGATGTGGCGGTTTCAGGAACGCCCCGGATGCTGACGGTGTAGTGCGAGCGGGTTGCGAGACAGCGCCGGCGTTCCGGCGGCAGGGATTTGCGAGCGAAGCTTTGCGTGGTCTGATCTCCTATGCGTTCACCCGGCCCGCGGTTCGTGCCGTGGAGGCCTGGTCGCTGCCGGCCAGGGGGCCGCAATCGCGTCTGGCGGAAGCGGTCGGGATGAAGCGTATCGGCGAGGTGTCGGATCCGATTGAAGGAGACGTCTGGCGCTGGCAGATTTCACGGGAC
>LJTS01000197.1 GCA_001304425.1 Betaproteobacteria bacterium SG8_40 | reverse complement strand
AACGTGTTCGGGGGACTGACGGTGTACATGGACAGGCCGTTTGCCGTCGGTGACTGGATTCGCTCGCCTGACCGGGAGATAGAGGGCACGGTCGAGGAAATCGGTTGGCGGCGAACGGCGATTCGTACTTTTGACAAACGGCTGCTCTACGTGCCAAACGCGGTCTTCACCAGTATTTCAGTAGAGAATCCTTCGCGCATGTCGCATCGCCGCATCAAGGAAACCATAGGCGTTCGATACGACGACATGGCCAAGGTCCCGGTGATACTCGAGGATGTTCGGAAGTACTTGAACGAGAGCCCGGACATAGATCAGTCGCAAACGCTGATGGTGAACCTCAACGAGTTCGGTGAGTCATCGGTGAATTTCTTCATCTATACCTTTACCCGGACCACGGTCTGGACGGAGTTCCACGCGGTAAAGGAACAGGTGATGCTGGCGATCAGCGAAATTGTCGAGCGGCACGGTGCGGAGATTGCGTTTCCGACCACCACGGTTCACGTTCCGGACACGATACGCCTGGCTGAAAACGCACCGGGCAACGTGCGCTGATGGAGTCTACGGTCGTGTGCCTGCTCTGGGGCAACTACGCGCTCCCTCATGTTCGCGGTCTCGGGGGGTTCCGGTGCAGGTGGCGTTGACCGGATCACAATTCCTCTCACGCAGACGTCAGTTTTCGTCGAAAGCCTTCTGAGCGCGCGGCACAAAAGTTCTGACGTTTTGCTTGAACATGAACTGGTTTCGCGCATTGGCAAAACAGTAGGTTTTTCCGTCTTTCGGGTTCTTCCAGGTTATCGAGCAGTCGGTTTCGACCCGCTTGCTCTGTGAGAGAGACATCGCGTCATAACCATCGAATTCTTCGGCGTTGACGATCGCGGAGACGGTCAACGCAGCGACAATGAGGGCAAGTCCGGGGAGTCTGGTCATGTGAGGCATCGCGATCCGAGTTGCAGGGATTGTTCATGTGCAAACTTGATACGCATGGCGATGCAGGACGGATGAGGGGTCATGCGGATGTATCGGCCGCCGTTTTCAGGAACGGCTCGATTGCCGACCGGACATCGTCGGGAATTGGCACCGCCCGCGCCGCATCCAGGTCCATGAAGACCACAGTCTGGTAAATGCGAAGATGTTCGGAGCCGTCCTTCAGTCCCCGGTACTCCAGGTCTGCCGAGGCATTGCCCAATTTGCTTACGCGCAGTTCGAACCGCAGGGTGTCGCCCATGCGCAGCGGTTTGATGAAATCGCAGCGAATGCTGACGGTTGGTGTGCCGACGCGCCGCTTTCCGATCAGCTCAGGTAGCGGAAAGCCTACTGCTTGGGAGAACCAGTCCTCCATCGTGCCATGCGCGAGATCGAAGAAGCGAGGGAAATAGACAATCGCCGCCGGGTCGCAATGCGAGAAACGAATGAGCTGATCGTGAACAAATACCTGATTCATGTTTGAAGCCTTTGACAAGCACCCCGCGAGGCTTGCGGTCGTTACTTGCAAGCGCGAACGAACTGCGCCTGGTCGCGTGAAGCATTCATCAGCAGGCTGACGTCATTGCCCGCGAGAATCATTCGCATTCCGCGTGCGATATACGCCTGAAGGAGCTCTTTGGTATATACGCCGCCAAGCCCCGCCCATTTTCCATGTCTTTGGCATGCGGTCACCACCCGGTCAATTGCGTCGGCCACGCGCGGGTCGTCGATTTTTCCCGGTATGCCCATTTCAAGACACAGGTCGTTGGTTCCCATCAGCAGCACGTCTATGCCATCCACCGCTGCGATCTTGTCTGCATTCTCAATCGCACGCGGTGTTTCCATCATGGCTACGACCAATGTGGCTTGATTGAACATCCTTACCACGTCCGTGGCGGAACTCGGGGCGAATCCAAGTTGCGCATAGTTTCCAGCAATGGAACGATGGCCTTGCGGTGCAAACCGGTAGGCGTCGACCATTGCCCGGGCCTCCTCCACCGTGTCGACATGAGGCATCACGATTCCGAGCGCACCGGCATCAAGGCAGCGTGTTCCGAGGTTCAGGTCACCGTGCGGCACCCGTACCAGCGGAGCGATACCGGCTGCCAGCGCGGCGACGCAAATCGAGCCAGCCGTTTCGATCGAGGTGGCGCCGTGCTCGAGGTCGATGAACAGCCAGTCAAATCCGGCGGTCTTCATGATGGCGGCGATCTCGACGCCGCGTACTGCGCGTACCCCGATGCCAATAGCCAGTTCGTCGTGCACAAGGCGCTCGCGTGCCGGGTTGTTGATGCTGTTCATGTTCTCTCCATACTCTGGTTAATGTCTCCCCGGGGCGCTTGTCGGCAGCCCGGAAAACGTCATTGGTGACAATCTCATACGACGCTCAAGTTGCCAATTGTTCCTCTTGGCACAATTTCTCCGCTAGACCGCGGCGTGAATGATGCGCCGCAAAAACGATGCCTTAACCTCTAGATAGTTTGCGAGTTTTCGATGTTGCGGTCGCATACCGCAAAAAGGTGCTGGAGATTGATTTGGCTCGGGCGTATCCTGTTTGTGAGGTTGCGTCCTGCAGCCGAATTTGACGACGGAGGACAGTGCCGATGTACATACAGCCACACGACGTTGAACACGAGTTTCCCGAGTACAGACAAACCCTTGCAGAAATGCGGTCACAAGACTCGCATCTTGCGAAACTGGTCGCGGAATACGAGCAGCTTAACGCGGAAATCGTGGACATCGAGGAAAACGACAAGCCGTTTCAGGACTTCGAGTTTGAAGAAATGAAAAAGCGGCGGCTGCTGTTGAAAGACGAAATCTATCTCATTTTGCGTGGCGCGGAACACTGATAGCACTTGAAGATTTTTGGTAATGAGGACGGGCATCCGCGGGTGCCCGTTTTTGTATTCACCAGCATCATTCCCCTGGGCAGCGGGCGCTTATGCGCTTACTGAACCTTGTCCGAGGCGGCAAAAGCGTTCTTCAGGGCGGACATTCCGAAATCCGGGCGTCGTGCCGCGTCCAGCAGCACTTTCTCGCGGCGTGCCATCAGATCGATCGCTGCCGGCAAGTGTTCCAGATACCGGGCCGGGATGACGATGGCGCCGTGGCAGTCCGCATGCACGATGTCGTCGGAATCGACGGACATGCCGAACACGTCGACCGGCTTGCCAAATTCGATTACTTGCACCCAGGCATGGCTGGGGGACAGCGATCCCGCGAGGCACTGGAATTCGGGGTGCATCGCATCCAGATCACGCATTGAACCATTTGTCAGGGTCCCCACACAGCCAAGTCCCCAGTGTATGTGCGTATTGACCTCGCCCCAGAAAGCGCCCAGCCCGGCACGTTCGTCAATGTCCTGAATGACCGCAATCGACGGCTGTTCGCCGCCGGCGACATAGTCGTAGTACGCGAGCTGGTTATGCCGGCGCTGGGCCGGGTCGTACGGGGTCGAGCAGCGAATCTTCGCGGTGCGCGCGAATCCCACGATGGCGGGCAGGCGCGAAGATGAGGCGATCAGCGTGCCCTGGGTGAAGCCCGAGGTTTCCCGCGACCCGCGGGCAATCTCCAGCGCATTGCTGATGGTGGGCGTATCGAACTGACGTAGATGAGAAAAGATTTCATGCAAATCCATAAACTGCCTCCGTTCCGACCAGGGGTTTGTCAGGGCCTGCGAGAAGCCGATGTGGCACGAGGGCTAACCCAGCTCGAAACGGGGCCCTCATCCGCAGGAGCCTGAAATCTGTTCGTGGTGCGCCAATTCAGTCAACAATTGCCGCGTAGACGAGCTGCTTGAACAACTTGCGATAGTAGGCGCGCATTGGGCCGGGCGCCTGGCTCATATAGACGGCGACGATACGCTCCTGCGGATCGATCCAGAAAAAAGTGCCTGCGTAACCGCCCCACATGAATTCGCCGGGAGAGCCGGGGACGCCGGCAATACCCTGTTCCTCGCGTACCGCGAAGCCCAGGCCGAACGTGTAGCCGGGGGTGCCAAGCAGCAATTCTCCCGGTGTAAGTCCTGCGCGGATGCGATCTCCAAGATGGTCAGATGCCATCAGAGCAACGCTGGTACGGCTCATCACCCGGTTGCCGTCCAGTTCGCCACCGTTGAGCAGCATTTGCGCGAAGCGCAGATAATCTGCCGCAGTCGACACGCCTCCTGCCCCGCCGGAATCGTTGGCCGGCACAACGGCAACATCGATCAATTGAACCGTTTCGTTACCTGTCGCGTCGTTCGGCAGCGGTTGCGCGACTCGATCAAGGTTCCGGGGGGGCACCCAGAAGCCCGAGTCCGGCATGACGAGCGGTTTGAACAGCCGCCGATCGAGGAAATCGGCAAGCCGCTGCCCGGAAGCGGCCTCCACGACGCGGCCCAGCAGGTCACTTGCAAGGCTGTACTCCCAGACCGTTCCCGGATGGTGCGCCAATGGCGCAAGCGAGAACGCGGCGATCTGTTGCGACGGCGTAAGGTCACGAATGTCGAAATTCGTTTCTGTCCGGTATAGCCGGCCGTCCGCGTAAGATTGTTTCACCGGAACATTGCCGGTGATTTCGCCATACGCAAGTCCGGCACTGTGGCGCAGCAGGTCTTGAACGGTCATCTCGCGTGCTGCCGGAACCAGTGTGTATGTCGTCTTCGCAAACGTGCCGTCGACGCTTGCGACGCTTACCTTCAGGTCTTTCATCGATGGCAAGAACCGGGACACCGGATCGGTTAGCTGCAATACACCGTCTTCGATCAGCATCATTGCAGCGACAGATACGAGTGGTTTCGACATCGAATAGATCCGGAAAATCGCGTCAGGCGTCATTGGTTCGCGCTTGATCGGGTCACGGAATCCGATCGCGTCCGAATACGCCAGCTTGCCATCGCGTGCCACCATGAAGACGGCCCCGGCGATTTTCCCTTCGCTGACGTGGTCGTCAAAAACCTTGCTGATGTTTCGAAGGCGTTCGGCCGACAGACCAACTGCGGCGGGCTCGCTGGCCGGCAACGCCTGGGCCATTGCAACCGGGGAGCACACAACCAGCACCAGCCATTGCAGCCAAATCAGTATCAAGCCGGTTCTCATTTCGCATCTCCCATTTCAGTTCGTCGGCAGCCCAACCGTTGGTTCGCCTTGCTCTCTCTTGATCAGACCTACTCTATATTATCGGGGAGGTGTTTCACCAAGTACCGTGCAGCGGCGGATAATGCGTGACTGGGTTGCGGCATCATAGGGCGTTGCTCTGTGCAACAGACAGCGGTTATCCCATACCAATAACTGCCCTGGTTGCCAGCGGTGTTGGTATGTCAGATCGGCATGCACGATGATTTCATTGAGTTCTTCTATCCACGCTCGGCCCTCTTCGTAGGGTATGCCAACGATGCACTCGGCGTGATCACCAAGAAAAACGCACTTTCGTCCGGTTTCGGGGTGCGTTCTGACGATAGGGTGATCAACCGGCGGCGTCGCGTTTCTCTGCTCGACGGTCATGGGCTGCTCGCCGTGCCTTCGATTGCGTGAAAAATCGAGATTGTGCACCGCACGTTTGTCCTGGATGCGTGCTTTCCATTCCGGGCTGAGCCGCTCCCAGGCGCCATACATGTCACAGAAGTGGGTCTCGCCGCCCGACTCCGGGATGACCTCACCGTAAATGACCGTTGCCTGGCCAGTGCGCGTGCGCCACGATCCGTCCGTGTGCCACGCCATCGTGCCCTTGTCGGGGTGATGTCCGGCAGGCTTGCCGTCTTTCCCGACATTGGATAGGCGGTATAGCTCGGGGTGATCGTCAGCGTGGTACTGATTCATTACGTGAATCTG
>LJTS01000196.1 GCA_001304425.1 Betaproteobacteria bacterium SG8_40 | reverse complement strand
TTTAACCGTGCGAGTGATGACAGATTACCGGGCGGGGGCATCAGAAGCTGCGCAGCGTGGCGCAGCAGAAATGTGCGGAATTACCGGTCGCGGCAGACGAAGCCGCTGGCGCGATGTTTGTCGCCCACGGTCAAATCACGGACGCCTCTGGTACAGCGAGGTCCCGCATTGAATCCGATACTGCATCCACCCTGACGGCAACAAGGAGGTACGGATGAATCGCTGGAAAGTTGAAACCGATACGCGGACAGGCACGATCGTGGATGGCAAACCCGATGACGAACGGGCGCGCGCACAAGCCAGGCAGCAGCACGAAGCGGATGCACTGTACGGTCTACACAACTACGTGGTGCTGGACAGCCTGCTGAAACGCCTCCTGCACCTCGACAAGGGCTTCGATCTCTAAGGTTTTCGCCCGGGCGCCTTCCCTCCCTTTGGCCCCGGGTCTTTTTTTGGCTGTCCCGCTCGCGCGGACGCAAACGAATCGAATTCGCACTCTTCGAGAAACTGGTGTTGGCATCGCGTCGCGCACCACAGGTGTTCATGTCAGCCTTGCTGCCTGGCGAGAACGAATCGAATCCGGTCCGGCTCCGGCGCAAGCGCGTAAACTACGCGGTTCACTCTCACGACGACAGCCAACCATGAACGACAGATCTGCCTACACGCCTCCAGCCGTCTGGACCTGGGATTCGCCAAGCGGCGGCAAGTTCGAGAAAATCAACCGACCGGTTGCGGGTGCTACGCACGATCAGCCGCTTCCCCGGGGCAAGCATCCGCTGCAACTCTATTCGCTGGCGACACCCAACGGCGTGAAAGTCACGGTTCTGCTCGAGGAATTGCTCGCCATCGGCAAGCAGGGCGCAGAGTACGATGCATTTCTTGTCGACATCAACAAAGGCGAGCAGTTTGGCAGCGGCTTTACCGAGTTGAACCCCAACTCAAAAATTCCGGCGCTGCTGGATGTAAGCACCAACCCGCCTACCCGCGTGTTCGAATCCGGCGCCATTCTCGTCTATCTCGCAGAAAAATTTGATGCCTTCCTGCCCAGCGAACCGTCGGCACGCGCCGAGTGCATGTCGTGGCTGTTCTGGCAAGTTGGAAGTGCGCCCTATCTCGGCGGCGGCTTTGGCCATTTTTACGCCTACGCACCGGAAAAGCTCGAATACCCCATCAATCGATACGCGATGGAAGTCAAGCGGCAACTGGACGTCCTCGATCGGAATCTCGCGGCGCGCAGATACCTTTGCGGCGACGACTACAACATTGCGGACATCGCCAACTTCGCCTGGTACGGCGCGCTGGTGCTGGGCCGCTTGTACGGAGCGAAGGAGTTTCTCGATGTTGCCTCCTACACGAACGTAGTCAGGTGGGCAGAGGAGATCATGCAGCGCCCTGCGGTTCAGCGCGGCCGGCGGGTGAACAGACAATGGGGACCCGAGGAAGAGCGGGTGCCCGAAAGGCACGATGCGAGCGACCTCGACTAAGGGTGCACGACCAAGCGCTTGTGCGCCGCCGGAAGCCGGCACGCAACCAATACAGTCGAGAACGGATATGACCGCCGATTTCAATTATGACCCCGTCACCGCTTTGGACGAGTCTTCGGCCACGGGCGAAACCGCCCGGATATTCGCCGACATTCGCGAAACCATGGGCATCCCGTTGATCACGTCCATCTGGCGCGGCCTTGCGGGTATGGGCGACAGTCTGGAAACCGTTTGGCAGGCAGCGAAACCGATTTACCTGAGCGGGCGCACGGAGCCCGCGCTCGAGCGCGTCATCGAACAATGCGGATTGCCGACGGCGGAAACGCCGGCCCCCGCTCGACTTGCCCGCGCCGGCATCAGCCGCGCACAACTCGAATCGATCCGTACCGTCATCGATGCCTATAACCGCTCCAACGGCTTGAACCTGGTCGCGCTCGCGGCGCTGACCGCACCGGCGTCGGGCAAGAAACAACAAGGCCGCTGGCGCACGATGCCGGCATGGGGTTCGTTCCCCGCCCTGCTCGCCCGCGAGGCGATCGATCCGCAAACCTGGGATCTGATCCGGCAAGTCAACGCATTCGGCACTTCCGGCATCGATGCCCATGTCGCCACCTTGTGGCGACACCTGGGCCACTGGCCCGGCTTCCTCTCGCTTGTGCTTTCCGAGTTCGCGCCCGCGCACGCCGACGGCTCGATTGCACAAGCCGCCAGGCGGATGATCACCCTGGCGCAGCAGGAGGGTTTGCGCCTCGCGGCCTGGCGCAACACCGATGTCGTGCTGCCTGATCAGGCGCATCGAACGCTGACCGGTTATGTCACCAGCCCTGCCCAGGTCGCACGTATGGTCACAATCGGTTACGCACTGGCGCACTGGTTGCCGCCCGGCGAACATTCATAGAAAACCCCTGCCCGCTGCGCGCGAATCGGGGAAGTTCAGCAGCCGTCCGCGTGCCCGGCAGCGGCGTTACTGACCCGGCACGGTGGGCCATAAGGCGGTCCGAGGCACTCAACTTGCTTCAGGTGCATGTTGCACGCCATCTAGAACTCGCACGGGTACCTCATTGTTGCGTTGGGAACAGGCTTTAGCGCGCCTTCTGCATCTGCTACGGCTGGACGAAATCAAGCGGAAAATCCTGGTGTTCGCGCTGACCGCCACACTGATTCCGTCACTGACGATGGGATGGCTTTCCTACGGTCAGAACTCTCGCGTGACGAGCGAAAAAGTCAGCGAGGAACTTCGCGTGGCCAGTTCACAGGCATCGCGCGAACTCGATATCTGGATCAAACAACGCATCTATGAACTGCGGGTCTTTTCCAGTTCCTACGAAGTCTCGGAGAATTTGCAGAAAAGCCGTGGCGGACGCGTCAATCCGGACGCGATGCGACGGCTCAATACCTACCTCAAATCAGTCAGCGAAAAATTTCGCGACTACGAGGAACTGCTGGTAATCAATCCAGACGGCCAGGTCGTTTCCAGCAGCGGCGGACATGCCAGTGCAATCAACCTGCCCGGGAACTGGCTGCTGTTGGCGCGCGCCGGCGATGCAATCGTGGGCAGCGCTTATTGGGATGAAACATCGGCGCAGACGGTCGTGCGCATCGCCGTCCCGATCAAGTCAGCCGACGACCAGTTGCTAGGCTTGCTGGCCACCACGCTGAACTTCGTCGCGGTCGAGGAAATCATGGGCAAGCTGACGCCCCGCGAAACAGTGCAGATGTATCTCATCGACATCGACGGGCGCGTGATCACCAGTTCGAATGGCGCGTTGCCGGACCAAAAACAGGCGCGCCTGCCCGAAACGGTAATCCAGCGCCTGGTTGGCGAAAGCACCGCCGAGCCAGCTTTGCCGGCGATCGAATACACGAATCTCGCGCAGCAGGAAGTGCTGGGCAATATTGCGCTGTCTTCCCAGCAGGAATGGGCCATTCTGGCCGAGATCACCGAAGCCGACGCCTATGAACAGATCATCAGGATACGAAACCTGACATTGCTCATCACCGTGGCCGTATTGCTCGTTATCGGCACGAGCGCATATCTTCTCGGGGTGACGATCGTAAGGCCGCTGCACAGGCTGACCCGCGGCGCAAGTGAGGTCGCGAACGGCAACCTCGGTGTCGAAGTGCCGCTCATCGGCGGCGGCGAGATCGGCTACCTGACCGAAGTCTTCAACTACATGGTCGGCAAGCTGCGTGACGATCAGCAGGAGTTGGCCGCCGTCAACGACACGCTGACGAAGACCAATCGGGAACTGCAGGAAATCTCGATTACCGACGGCCTGACCGGGCTGTATAACCGTCGGTACATGATGGAGACACTCTCCAATGAGGTGTCCCGCGCCTCACGGCTGAAACACAACTTCGCGGTGCTGATGATTGATATCGATCATTTCAAGCGCTACAACGACACCTACGGCCATCTGGCAGGAGATGACCTCCTGGTGAAGATTGCGTCGCTGTTCAGGCAATCGATTCGCGACATGGACCTCGCTGCGCGGTACGGCGGCGAAGAATTCCTCATCATTTTGCCGGAGCACGGTGCCGAGGCCGCCATGGGCGTTGCCGAACGCATCCGTACCGGCGTCGGTACGGCAACAAGCGACCTGAACAACAGTCAGGAAGCGGTGAGCGTCAGCATCGGTGTTGCCACCTTCCCCGAAAACGGCACAACTCCGGTAACGCTGATAGAAAGCGCCGACGCTGCCCTTTACCAGGGGAAGGAAAGCGGACGCAACCGGGTCGTGCTGTCCGATGCAAAGCCGGGCGCACGCGCCGGCAGCGGCGAGCCATCGCGAACGAAGCGCACCCGCAAGTCCTAATCCAGGCTACCCAGATTCTTGTAGTACACCCAGCCGCCGACACCGTCGCTGGTTCTCACCCGTACCCACCGGCCCTTGTAGGAATATCCGATCAATTCGGCACCTGCCGGCAACGCCGCCGCAACAGCGGATCGATTGGAGGGGTTTCGCCTTACGTCGCTGTTACTGAGCAATCGCAGCGGAAGCGGCAAGCCAAACGCCCTCTCGCCCTCCACCATCGAGTGCGTTCCCTGGTCTACCGAGCGCGCCTCTACGCCCTTGATCACATTCTTCGCCTGGCCCGTCAGGTACAAGGCCCCGCCGTAATTGCCCCGCTCAAACTCGCCGGCACTGAGTTCGCTCAGTTCGCGGGCCTTGATGACGCCCGGATCCGTCTCCCAGCCACTGCCTTGCGACATCATCGCCTGAATCGCAATCTCGGCCTCGGCCAGATCGGATGCTGCCTCGGCCCTGCTTTCCATGCTGCGCAATTTGGCTTTCGTGCGCACGACTTCCAGAATCGCCTCGCCAAGTTGATCGTTGAGCCGGTCGAGCTGGGCATTCTTCTCCAGTAGTTGCAGGTACATGCCCGCATCGTCCTCGTGCGTTGCCTCGGCCATCGCGGATTGCCGCGCAAGGTCCTGCTCGCGCCATTGTTCCAACTGCAGCGTCAGAAGCTTCACGCGTTCAACGGCGGATTCCTGCTCGCGCAGATACGATTCGATTTCTTTCCCTCGTCGTTCCAGTGCATCGCGTTGTTCGTCGGCTTGAGCAAGCTGCTGCTCCAGGGACTCGCGCTTCGCCTCTTCGGCCGCGAGAAGCCTGTCGAGTTCGCCCTGAGCCGACGTCAAGCTGATGATCTGGACCAGCAATTGTTCCTGTCTTGCCAGCAGTTCGTCCTGGCGCAATTCAAGCGTCTGCCGTTTCTGCCGGTCCGCTTCCAGTTCGTCATTCGAGACCAGCGAGTGACCGGCACAGCCTGATAGCAACAACGAAACTACCGACAACCACAGTGCCGTGCGGGCGGCGCTGGGCGTCACAATGGGCGGGAATGGCCTGGGCATGTCGATACGTCTCTCCGGTTTACTGATGCGAACAGCCGGCAACCCCAGAGCGCTACGGCTACGTGGGGGCGTAGTTAGCTGAATTGTTTAAACTTTTGGCAGCGCTACCGCTCCCGGCATATGCCATCGCGACGCAACTTTCAGGCCCACATCGGATCGCGCCCCCGACACCGGGCAACACCGCACCGTCAGGCGCAGTTAATGCGCCGCACCCGCGGCGGCCGCTTTGACGCGGCCCGGGCCGGCGCAAAGCGAAACACCGGACAGAATGCCGGGCGGGCAACGTGCAGCAACACAAGCAAAAAGGCCATCGGGCGTATGTGCCGGATGGCCTCTTTGCATGTGGCGAAGGATGCGGTTGGTCAGACCATCACGGCCCGACCGGACTGCGGCCTGCTCAGTTGTGCGTGACCGCGTTGATGTCGCTGAAGCGGTAGTTGCCG
>LJTS01000195.1 GCA_001304425.1 Betaproteobacteria bacterium SG8_40 | reverse complement strand
TGAATCCGCCCGGCCGACCTACCCGGGATAGCCCTTCCCGACTGCGCGCTTTCCCCCTCCGCACAATGGCGGCCGATGCCGCTGCGTTACACACTTGCATCCAGCGACAGACCCAAAAACCGAAGGGGGAAATTCATGCGCATCCTAATCATCCTGCTACTGGCAGCGGTTTCCGTAATGTGCGTGCCGGCGGGGTACGCAGAGGACAGCACGTCGTTCATCGGAGCGGTTTCGTCGGGAAAGCCAATACTCAATCTGAGACCCCGTTACGAGTTCGTCGATCAGGCAAATCTCGCCGAGGATGCGGAAGCATTGACGATGCGCACGCTCCTCGGCTGGCAGACGGGTTCCTGGTACGGCTTGTCGGGAAAGGCAGAACTGATAAACGTTAGCCGGGGAATCAACGATTACAACGACACGTTGAACGGGAAAACCCAATACCCCGTGATTGCCGATCCCGACGACAATGACATCAACCAGTTGTATCTCGATTACACCGGGCTCGACAACACGTTGATCCGCGGCGGGCGTCAGGCGATCAACCTCGATAACGTCCGCTTCGTCGGCGACGTCGGATTTCGCCAGGTCATGCAGGTATTCGACGCGGCAATCGTCGAGAACAAGAGCCTGCCCAACACCAATCTCTACGTCGGGTACCTGGGACGCGTCAAAACCGTCACCACCCGCGATTTCGACACCGATACGATACTTCTCAACGCGCGTTATGCATTCACTGCCGACGACATGCTGGTCGGCTACGGGTACTTCCAGGACCAGAGCAACGCCATCGGCGCGGCCGGCTTCTCGGGACCGGCCCCGGCGGATACGTCCAACCAGATCATCGGCATCCGCGGCAACGGCGCGCACCCGATGGGTGACAATTGGAAGTTACTCTACACCGCGGAATTCGCCAGCCAGACCGATTACGCCGGCGGCGACCCGCGGATTGATGCGACATACCTGCATCTCGGCGCCGGTGCCCAATGGTCCGGATACATGCTGCGTCTCGATTATGAGCAACTGGGCAGCAACGACGGTCAGTTTGCCTTTCAGACACCGCTGGGAACCAACCACCTGTTCCAGGGTTGGGCCGATCAGTTTCTGACGACACCGCGCCAGGGCATTCAGGATACCTACGTCACGGGCAGCGCCAAGATTGCCAAGGCAACCCTTCAGGGTGCCTACCATCTGTTCGATGCCGACAATGGTGGACTGGACTTCGGGGATGAACTCGATCTTGGCCTGACCTATCCTTTGATGAAGAAACTGGTTGGCAAGATCGAATATGCGAATTACCAGGCCGGTGACGCGGCCAGCGGGAAAGTTGACGTTACCAAATTCTGGCTAACGCTGATCTTCAACTACTGAGGCTTTCCGCGGCCGTTGGAAAGGTCCGCGACGATCAAAAAAATCGGGCCGGCAACATCTTGCCGGCCCGACCCCTCCCTCCAGAACGCCCAGGTTCCGTCATTCGCGTGAGCGGTTAGCCGCACTCACGGCAGAGCACCGTGAATCACCAGCCCCTATGTGACGGGACGAGCCGCTGTACTAAATCCTGCTGGCGGTCGTGAGCGCGAGATTCAGCAGTTCCAGGCTGCGCTTCGACGCATGCATGACCTGTTTCTGACTGTGTTCCGTTGTCGCGTAACGCTTGACGATTTCAAGCGCGAACTTCGGATGTTCGTCGTCGTAGTGTGCATGCTCACGTATCCACTTGTAAGTCTTCGGATTCATGTCCACGCCCGTGACATCGCGATAGGCTTCGAACCCGGCGGCTACCTTCCTCGCCAGGGCACCGGCAGCGCCCTCGACGGCAAAACTGGTTGCCGCAACCGCCTCTGCCAGGGTGCCCGTGCTGTTGATTCGCCATACCCAGTCCGTCAATGACTGGACGTCGCGCATCACTGTCGAATTGCCTTCGGCCAGATCGAGCATCTGTTGCCGTTCGATACCGAAGCCTTCGCCCATCCAGAGCCAGTGTTCGGAGTGCGCCTTCTCTATGCGGATATTTTCAATCAGGAAGGTGCGCGAGAAATCGTCCTCCACCTTGATCAAGCCTTCCGCAAGAAACTTCGGAAAGTCATGAATGAACGGATAGAGTTGGAGAATCCACCCTTGCATCTGTTCAAGGCTGAGCTTGGTTGACGCGACCGACTCGGCCCATTGTCCGTTGACCAAGCCATCCCAGTGGGGCGCCACAAACTCGTACAGCGAAGCGACCCACATCGGGTGAGATGAAATTTTGCGTACTGCGGCGGTATCAATCATGGTTTACCTCTGGATTTCATTGAACAGGAACATTTCTAGATTGCTGCGTAATCCCCCGACCATGCAGTACGGGATGAATTCTCACCTTTACCTTCGGCTTTGGCTTCGGTCTCGACGTTAATGTCTCGCGGCACGAAGGGCTCCGCCGGGGAGATCCAGTCTCCCTGAACAAAGTCGACCCCCATCTCACGCAGTGCAGCCAGTCCGGCCGCTCCATTGACGAATTCGGCAATGGTGCGTTTGCCCATGACATGACCGACGTCGTTGATGGCCTGCACGGTGGCGCGGTCGACCGCGTCGGTCGCGACATTCTTCACGAAGCTGCCGTCAATCTTGATCAGGTCGACCGGCAGGTGCTTGAGATAGCCAAACGACGACATGCCCGCCCCGAAATCGTCGAGCGAAAACAGGCAGCCAAGAGATTTCATCTCCCCGAAGAACCGTGCCGCCTTGTCAAAGTTGGCAATCGCTGCGGTCTCGGTAAGCTCGAAGCAGATGGTGCCTGCGGGTATTTTGTGAACCTTGAACTGGCGCCGCACAAACTCGAGGAACCGGTCATCCGCGATGGATGTGCCTGATACATTGATCGCGAAAGTGCCATTGGGATTGTTGATGGTTGCAATGGCCGAGAAAGCATTCTCGATCACCCACTCATCGACATAGGACATCAGGCCATAGCGTTCGGCAGCGGGGATGAATGCCATCGGCGGGACAACATTGCCGGCGTCGTCGATCATTCGCACCAGCAGCTCGTAATGGTTGCCTTCGCCGGAGCTCTCCACAGAAGAGTAGATCTGCTGGCGGTAAAGCACGAACCTGCCGGCATCCAGTGCTCGTTGCAGGCGCCCAAGCCATTCCATTTCGCCTCGTCGCAGCGATACCTCCGTGTCGTGCGGGCGATAGAACTGCACCCGGTTTCGCCCCTTCTGCTTGGCGGCATAACAGGCCGAGTCTGCGGCACCGAGAATTTCTGTAAGCGTCAGGGTGCCGTCAGCCACCTGCACCACGCCAACGCTGGCGCCAATCGTGAAGGACCGGTCGTCATTGATGAAGCGGAACTGTACAACGCACTGGCGCAGCTCTTCAGCAATGCGCACGGCATCCTGCATCGGGCAATTCTCCAGCAAGACGCCGAATTCGTCGCCGCCCAGGCGCGCTATCGAATCGCCCTCGCGTATCTGCTGCTTCAACAATGTGCTGACCTGGCGCAACAACCGGTCGCCCGCTGCGTGTCCGCAGGTGTCGTTGACGATCTTGAACTGGTCCAGGTCGATGTACATGACCACGTGCTGGCGCGACTGGTGCTCGGCCGACTGCAGGGCAAGCTTCAAGCGGTTCTCGAACTCGAGACGGTTCAGCAAACCCGTGAGCGGATCATGGCTCGCATGAAACGCGACCTTGGCGGCGAATTCCTCGCGCAGCTTGAGTTCTTTCAGTTCGCGCTCCGCCCGGTCCACGCGACTGACCACTCGTTGCGTGAGAACGATGCCAACCGGAACCAGCGTACCGGCCACTGTCAGAACGACAATCAGCAGTGTCGATTTGATCCATCGGGTCGCGTCGCCAAGGGTATTTGAGAATCTGTTCTGCCACGGGCGCAGCTCGCGATCGAGCTGGATGATGCGTTCGCTGATCACCGCCCGCTGTGCCGCACTCGTCGGCGACGCCGGGTCGACGGCACGAAGCTCGTCCGCGGCCGTTGTCAGCCGGGCAATGAATTCATCGCCTGTTTGCCAAATGTCGAGCACACTTTTCATGTAACCGACGTGATGGAATCGTTCATACAGGGAAACCACGCCTGGAACGTCGTCGGGATGCGTGCCACCTTCCATGAAGCCGCTGTACACCGCGTCGTAGTCGGGCTTCGGCTTGTCGAGTTCCAGACGCGCTTTGCGGAAACCCAGCGGAATGGCGATCGCTCTTTCGAATCTTTGGAGCTCGACATCCGCGCCAGTTTCGGCAAACCGCAAAAGATGGAATACGGCTTCTTTCTGGTTCTTGGACCACAGACTTTCGCCTTCAACGTAAGCGCGCCCGGCGGCGAGTATGTCGATGCTCGCGATGGCCAATGCCACGAGAACGATCACAATCGCCAGGAACGGCGAGACGATCAGCAGCATTCGCTTGCTCTTGGTCAACCACGAAATGCCCTTCCCTAGCGGCGTCTTTCTCAATGCGGGCCCAAGCTGATCCATGAGGTAATCGGTTCTTGTGGTGAGAAACTGGGCTGAAGGTTTCATACGCGTGATCGCTCCAGACAGTACCGAGGTTGCACGTTGTATGCCCGCCATCGCTTTCATGCACACGTTGCAATAGCCCGTTACCAAACAACTGGTTGCCTGGTCCGTCATAAGGGCACGCGAGGCTCCGCGACGGCCCGTTCACGATCTGCGATGCATGAATGGCGAGATCGTGACACCGTGCATCCGCTGCTGGCGCCCTCGCCGCGTCGTGTCATCCGTCACTGGAGAAAGTTATGAACACCATCAGCCGAAAAATGCGTCTCCCGGCACGAGACGCGTGGTCGGTTCTTGAACCGTTGGGCACCGGAACGGGAAAGCGCGACGATCAGCGGCAGCAAGTGGCAACTGTTTGCGTCACCTGCGTCGGATGCCTGAAGACTTCCGGGAACGGGAACCGGCCGTGCCGGCAATGTCAGACAGTAAGGACGGAGCCAGTCGTTACTGCGTATCCTTGATGATGTACAGGAACCCCTCCTCCGTGCCGACTACGATCGTATCGCCGGAGATCGCCGGCGTCGCCAGGATGGGACTGGACTTTTCCGGGCTGTAATCCGGATCAAACCGGAAATCCGGCAGTGGCTGGTCGCCGGCGAAAAATTTTCCCGCCAGTTCGCGCTTGCCGAGATAAAGGCTCCAGATGCGTTCCCCGTCTTGTGCCGAGAACTTGTGCAGGAATCCGCCGTAAGTACCGATATAGACAAAATCGTCCGCAACAACGGGCGAAGAGCGCATCTGGAAATTGGGGCTTCCAAGTCCGGTCGACCAGAGTATTTCGCCGGTTTCCCTCGATATCGAATATATCGAGTTCGAACCCGGATCCGCCATGATGAGCCGGTCGTACCATGCCGCGGGCGTCAAGTAGGAATCACCGAACAGGCTGTCGACGATTCGATGCGGATCGGTTCCAACCCAGCCAAGTCCGCCATCCTTGCCGAATGCGATCACCGGCGGATAATCGTACTGACTTTCACGCGAAAAACTCAGCACAACACGATCGTCCAAGACCAGTGGCACGGCATGGAAGCTGGCACGCAAACCCCTGCCGTCTCCCAGCCGGTCATACCATTCGATCGCCTTGCCCGACAATCGGTTGCCGAGTTCGTCCGGGTAGTAGACACTGCTGTCGCGCCGCATCTGCACTTCACCAAAGCCGGTGTAGCGATGCAGCGTTCCCGCCTCGGTCGCAACCCACAGTTCTCCACGGCCGGCCGCGAGCCCGGCGCTGACCGCGCCGCCCAGCGTTGAATTCACGCGCGTAGACCCGTCCTTCAGATCCAGCACGTTGAGTTCACCGGCAGCGGTCGCAATCG